>NZ_JACFYV010000264.1:0-8327 GCF_016759955.1 Burkholderia sp. KCJ3K979 | reverse complement strand
GAGCGGTAGTTCAGTCGGTTAGAATACCGGCCTGTCACGCCGGGGGTCGCGGGTTCGAGTCCCGTCCGCTCCGCCAAACAAACAACAATGCCCGCCTTGTGCGGGCATTGTTGTTTGTGCGTTCGGTCGTTGTACTCGCTTGCGGGCACGTGACTGCGGAGCGGAGGAAGCCGCCTGCCCGGCTTCCGGCGGGGCTTGAAGGGCTGCCGCTTGCAAGCGCAGCCGCGGCCTGCGGGAGGTAGGCGAGTCCCGTCCGCTCCGCCGGAAAATGAAGAAGCCCGCCTCGTGCGGGCTTTCTCATTTGCGTCGCTCGTTCTGTCTTCCGTTCACCCCTCTCATCGAGCGCCGCGCCCCTACGAGAAATTCGCGATTGCATCCGCCCGCGACTGCGCTATCGTGGCGGGATGCGTTTCCGACTCCTGCGCGATGCTCGATCCGACCGACCTGCGACTCCTGTATCAGCTCCGGCCCGCGGAGCCCGGCGATTTTCCGTATGCCGAAGCGTTGACGCACGGCAATATGGGTGGCTACTACAAGCGCCACGGGCTCGTGTGGCGCAGCGACCTGTTCTATGCGAGCTGGCGCGAATCCGAGAACTTCATCCTCGAGGCCGACGGCGAGCGTATCGGTGTGCTGCGCGTGACCGAGGAGGGCGATTCGCTGCATATCCGCGACGTGCAGATCGCGGCCGGCCATCGCGGGCAGGGCGCCGGCACTTATATGCTCGAGATGTCGCATCGCTGGGCACGTGCGCGTGGGCTGCACGAACTGCAGTTGCGCGTGTTCGTCGACAATCCTGCCGCGCGCCTGTACCTGCGCATGGGCTACCGCGTCACCGGCCCGCGACTGGCGCAACTCGGCTCGATTCGCCACATGGTGCGGCCGGTCTGAGGGACCGGCGCCCCGGAGCGCAATCAGCGCACCGCGTCGATCGGGCCGTCGTCGTCGTCCGGCGTTTCGCTGTCCGCGAAACCGCCTTCCGGGCCTCGATGTTCGTAGCCACGGAGCATGAACGCGCGCGGGCTTTCGCCGAAGGCGCGGCGGAACATGGCCGAGAACGCGCTCTGGCTCTGGTAGCCGAGTTCGCGCGCGATATGCGACAGCGGGCGCCCCTGGTTCAGCAGCGGGATCGCCCGGGCGAGCAGCGCCTGCTGGCGCCACTGCGAAAAGCTCACGCCCAGTTCCTGCTTGAAAAGCCGCGATATCGTGCGCGTGCTCGCGCCGACCTCGCTCGCCCAGTGTTCGAGCGACTCCGCATGCGCGGGGTGCGCCAGGACCGATTCGCACAGCAGGCGCAGCCGTTTCTCGTCGGGCATCGGCACCGCGAGCGGTAGCGGTTCGGCCTGACTCAGTTCGTCGAGCACGAGCCCGCACAGCAGGCGCTCGCGCGCGGTGCTCAGATCGCGTGCGTCGAGTGCGACGATCAACTCGCGCAGCAGCCCCGTCACCTCGACGACGCGGCATGCGTCGAGCCCGCCCGGCACGATCGACTCGTCGATGTACAGCGTGCGCAAATAGGCCTCTTCGACGATCGTGACCTCGTGCGTCACGTGCGGCGGCACCCAGATCGCGCGAGACGGCGGCACCATCCAGGTCGTGCCGGTCGTCGCGACGCGCAGCACGCCGCGCGACGCGTACGCGAGCTGAGCCCAGGCATGCGTGTGCAGCGGAATGCGGCGGCCGGCATCGACCTGCCGCGCGCGCACGCGCATCGGATGGACGGCGGTCGGCGCGAATTCCGGCGGGATGTCGATGACGTCGTACGGTTTCGATACGTCGGCTGGAGCGGGCGGATTCATGAACGGTTCGGGCAGCGCGGCGGCGATGCCGTTATTTTAGAAGGCGCAGCGCTTGCGCATGCGGCGGTTTTTCCGGCCATCATGCCGGGTTCAAATGAACTTTGTGTGGGCGCTGGCGAATCCGGGGGCGGCTGGCCGCTGCCGCGCGCCGACGGTTCGAACCATCGGGCCGGTATCGGGGTCTATCGATGCGTGCGCCATGTCGCGCCCATCGCGCGCCGAGCGCATGCAAACACGGCAACATACGAATCGAAGAGGAGAACCACGATGCGCCATGTATTCGTCTATGGCACCTTGAGAGCCGGACAGGCCAACGACATCGGCCATGCGGCCGCCCGCCACGGCATCGCCGCGCCGACGCTGCTGGGCGCGGCCGCGCTGCCGGGCGAACTGGTCGATTTCGGCACGTATCCGGGCATGATTCCCGGGCCGGCCGGCAAGTCGCTCGTCTGGGGCGACGTCTACGAGGTCGACGAGCGGCTCGTGCCGGTGCTCGACGAGATCGAGCGCGTCTATCCAGGCGTCGACTCGCTGTTCAAGCCGGAAGAGGCGACGGTCGAACTCGGCGGCCGGCAATACGCCTGCCTGTATTATCCGGTCGCCGCGCACGCGGCAGCCGGGCGTCCGCGTATCGCGTCGGGCGACTGGGTTCAGCACCGGCGCGAGCAGGAAGCCGCCTGAGCGTGCCTGCCGGCGGCGGCTGGATTTGCCGCTGTCGAATCCAAAAGAAAAGCGCCCCGCGGGGCGCTTTTTCATGCCATTGATCCGTCGTCGCACGCGACCGGCGGCACGACGTGGAGCCGGCCGACGATCGCAGCGGACAGCTCGTCAGATTTCCTCGTACAGCGGCAGCGTCAGGAATTCGGTGAAGCCTTCCGACGTCGACATCTGTTCGAAGATCGCTGCGGCGCGTTCGTACGGCTGCGTGTTGCCGCCGACCGCGCGCTTCACGTTGTCCAGTTCGATCTTCGCGAATTCGCGCACGAGTTCGGCCGTGACCTTGCGGCCGTCGTCGAGCACGCCCTTCGGCGAGCGGATCCATTGCCACACCTGCGAGCGGGAAATCTCGGCCGTTGCCGCATCTTCCATCAGGTTGTGGATCGGCACGCAGCCGTTGCCGTCGAGCCAGGCGCCGAGATAGTGGATCCCGACGTTGATGTTGTTGCGCAGGCCGGCTTCGGTGATCGGCGCTTCCGGCTGGAAGTCGAGCAGGTTCCTGCCTTCGACCTGCACGTCGTCGCGCTGCTTCGCGATCTGGTTCGGCTTGTCGCCGAGCACCTTGACGAACTCTTCCATCGCGATCGGCACGAGGCCCGGGTGCGCGACCCAGCCGCCGTCGTAGCCGTCGGTCGCGTCGCGCTGCTTGTCCGAGCGCACGCCGCCCATCGCCTTGTCGTTCGCTTCCGGATCGTTCTTGATCGGAATCAGCGCGCTCATCCCGCCGATCGCCGGCGCGTTGCGCTTGTGGCAGGTCTTCAGCAGCAGCAGTGCGTACGCACGCATGAACGGCACCGTCATCGTGATCTTCGAACGGTCGGCCAGGCAGAAGTCGCGGTCGTTCTTGAACTTCTTGATCGCCGAGAAGATGTAGTCCCAACGGCCGGCGTTCAGGCCCGAGCTGTGTTCGCGCAGTTCGTACAGGATCTCGTCCATCTCGAACGCGGCGAGGATCGTCTCGATCAGCACCGTCGCGCGGATCGTGCCGCGCGGCACGCCGACCGCTTCCTGGGCCGCGACGAAGATGTCGTTCCACAGGCGCGCCTCCAGATGGCTCTCCATCTTCGGCAGGTAGAAGTACGGGCCCGAGCCGCGCGCGAGCAGTTCCTTCGCGTTGTGGAACAGGAACAGCGCGAAATCGAAGATGCCGCCGGACACGCGCTGGCCGTCGACCGTCACGTGCTTCTCGTCGAGGTGCCAGCCGCGCGGACGCACGATCAGCGTCGCGACCTTGTCGTTCAGCCGGTACGACTTGCCGTTCTGCTCGAGCGAGATCGTGCGGCGCACCGCGTCCTTCAGGTTGATCTGGCCGTCGATCTGGTTCGTCCAGCTCGGCGCGTTCGAATCCTCGAAGTCCGTCATGTACGAATCGGCGCCCGAGTTCAGCGCGTTGATGATCATCTTGCGCTCGACGGGCCCCGTGATCTCGACGCGGCGGCATTGCAGGTCGACAGGCAGCGGCGCGACCTTCCAGTCGCCTTCGCGGATCGCCTTCGTCTGCGCCAGGAAATCGGGGCGCTCGCCCGCGTCGAGGCGTTTCGTGCGCTCGACGCGCGCCTGCAGCAGCGCCTGGCGGCGCGATTCGAACGTGCGGTGCAGCGCCGCGACGAGCGCCAGCGCGTCGGGCGTCAGGATGGCTTCGTAACCCGGCTTGATTTCGCCGGTGATCGTCATGCCTTGCGGCAGCGTGATCGGGGTGCTCATGAGTCTCATCTCCTTGGTCGGTCAGTTGCGGTTTCGGTGAAGGGGGAAGGCGGCAGCTGCGAGCGTCATGCACCCGGGCCGGGGCGCGTGCGGTTTGCGGGTCTGCCGGACGGAGCCGGGGTGGGTGTGGCGAGGAAGGCGAGCAGGTCGGCCATGCCGGTGCCGGTGCCGTCGGGCGGCGCGCCGAGTTCCTCGGCGGGCGCGCCCGTGCGGTTGAGCCAGAACGTCGTGTAGCCGAACCAGGTGGCGCCGGCGACGTCCCACGCGTTCGACGACACGAACACGATGTCGCGCGGGTTCGCCCCGAACGCGGCGGTGCCGAGCGCGTAGGCGGCCGGGCTCGGTTTGTACGCGCGCACGGTGTCGGCCGACAGCACGCGATCGAACAGGCCGGACATGCCGGCGCTCTTGATCGCGATGTCGAGCATCTGCGGGGTGCCGTTCGACAGGATCGCGAGCGGCGGGCGCGGGTCGAGCGCGCGCAGCTTGCGCAACGCGGGCACCGTATCGGGATAGGTCGACAGGCACGCGTATTCGTCCATCAAGCGCTTCTCGGCCGCGCCGTTCAGCGCGAGCCCGAGCCGGCGCGCGGCGAACCGCAGCGCATCGAGCGTGATGTCCCGGAACGGGCGATAGTGCGCGCCGGCCGGATCGGCGAGCGTGCGCAGCTGCGAGTATTCGATCTGCTTGCGTCGCCACAGCTGCGACAACCGTTCCCCGTGTCCGGGAAACATCTGCTCAGCCGCGGCCAGCACGGCACGCACGTCGAACAACGTGCCGAATGCGTCGAAGAGGATGGCGTCGGGAGAGGAGAGTGTCGTTGTGGCCGACATAGCCTTGCGCTCCAGTTTCAGAGGTCGGGTCGATTCTATTCGTGATCGAAGGTGCTAAAAAAGACGCTAAACATCACTTGATCTTTTACTTTCATATACCTAATCTGAGCGACTCACGTTATTTGAAAGGCGGCGATGCCGTCCTTTCGAGAGAGTCATGGACCGGTTCAAGCAGATCGAAACGTTCGCCGCGGTCGCGGCGAAAGGCAGCCTGTCGGCGGCCGCGCATGCGGAAGGCGTCGCGCCGGCGATCATCGGCCGCCGCCTCGACGCGCTCGAGGAGCGGCTCGGCGTGAAGCTGCTGGTACGCACGACGCGCAAGCTCACGCTGACGTTCGAGGGTTCGGCGTTCCTCGAGGATTGCCAGCGCATCATCAACGACATGCAGAACGCGGAAGCGAGCGTGTCCGCCGGCGGCGTCAAGGCGAGCGGCCATCTGCGGATTTCCGCGCCGGCCGGCTTCGGCCGGCGGCACGTCGCGCCGCTCGTGCCTGAATTCAGCGTCGGGCACCCGGATGTGTCCGTCACGCTCGACCTGTCCGACCGAATGGTCGACCTCGTCAACGAAGGGTTCGATTGCGCGGTGCGGCTCGGCGAACTGCCCGACTCGTCGCTGGTGTCGCTGAAACTCGGCGAGAACCGCCGCGTGTGCGTCGCGTCGCCAGCGTATCTCGCGCGGCGCGGCACGCCGGCCACGCTCGCGGAACTGGCGCGGCACAACTGCCTCGCGCTCGCGGCGAACGCGAACCAGCAGCGCGGCTGGTCGTTCCAGGAGGACGACAAGGTCGTGTCGATCCGCGTGAACGGCACGATGGAATGCTCGGACGGCGCGGTGCTGCACGAGTGGTGCCTCGCAGGCCATGGCCTCGCGTGGCGCTCGTGGTGGGAAGTCGGCGAGGACATCGCGGCCGGGCGGCTCGTCAGCGTGCTCGACGCGTTCGCCGCGCCGCCGATCGGCATCCACGCGGTGTTTCCGCAACGCCGGCATCTGCCGCTGCGGGTGCGCCTGTTTCTCGATTACCTGAAGCACACGTACGAGCGGCCCGGCTATTGGGGCGAGTAGGCGACGCGCGCCCGCGTGTTTCCGATATGAGGGCGAACCCGCTGCCGATTCGGCCGGCGCGATTTCGCACACTACAATCGTAAGAGGCATGCGCGCCGTGTCGCGGCCGGCTCGACCGGCGCCGCGGCGCGTGGCGTGCAATTGACGAAGGAGGGCGCGATGTTCCGGCACATCCTCGTTCCAACCGACGGTTCCGAACTGTCGCAAAAGGCGATCGACGGCGCGATCGACCTGGCTCGTGCGGTCGGCGCGCGCGTGACGGCCTACGCGTGCCTGCCGCAATATCCGTACTCGCCGTTTTCCGAAGTGATCATCGAGCCGCCCGCCGACTTCCGTGCGCGCAGCGAGCGTGAGGCGCGCGCGCATCTCGACGAGGTGGAGGCGGCCGCGAAGGCGGCCGGGGTCGCGTGCGACACGTGGACGAGCGTGCATCCGTCGCCGTATCTCGGCATCATCGAGGCGGCGGAGCGCGGCGGGTGCGACGTGATCTTCATGGCGTCCCACGGACGCCGCGGGCTCGGCAGCCTGTTGATCGGCAGCGAGACGCAGCGCGTGCTGACCCATACGAAAATTCCGGTGATCGTCTATCGGTAGGGCAGCGCCGGCCGTGGCCGGGCAAGCTGCGCCGCAGAAAAAGGGCGCGCCGGACGAAGCCGGCGCGCATCGTTGCTGGCGGCCCGCAGGCCGCGCGGCCGGTCGCGCGAAGGGACTCGCGCGCCTGCCGTCTCCTCCCTGATTGTTGTTCCGGTGGCCGATGCCGCGGCGTCGCGAGACGCGGCGGCATCACGCCTGGGCGCGTTACGCGACTTTCTTGCCGTCGAAGAACTGTTCGTCCTCGGTCGAGCCGTGCAGCGCGGTCGTCGATGCTTCGCGTTCGACTGTCTGCGTCACCGCGTCGAAGTAGCCGGTGCCGACCTCGCGCTGATGCTTGACTGCCGTGAAGCCCTTGTCGGCGGCCGCGAACTCGGCCTGCTGCAGTTCGACGAACGCGCTCATCTGCGTGCGAGCATAGCCGTGCGCGAGGTTGAACATCGAGTAGTTCAGCGCATGGAAGCCGGCCAGCGTGATGAACTGGAACTTGTAGCCCATCGCGCCCAGCTCCTTCTGGAACTTCGCGATCGTCGCGTCGTCGAGATTCTTCTTCCAGTTGAACGACGGCGAGCAGTTGTACGACAGCAGCTTGCCCGGGAACTGCTTGTGGATCGCTTCCGCGAACTTCTTCGCGTACTCGAGATCGGGCTTGCCGGTTTCGCACCAGATCAGGTCGGCGTACGGCGCGTACGCGAGGCCGCGCGAGACCGCCTGTTCGAGGCCCGGCTTCGTGCGGAAGAAGCCTTCCACCGTGCGCTCGCCGGTCAGGAACGGCTTGTCGTTGTCGTCGACGTCGGACGTGATCAGGTCGGCCGCTTCCGCGTCGGTGCGCGCAACCAGCACGGTCGGCGTGCCCATCACGTCAGCCGCGAGCCGCGCGGCCGACAGTTTCGCGACGGCTTCACGCGTCGGCACGAGCACCTTGCCGCCCATGTGGCCGCACTTCTTCACCGATGCGAGTTGATCCTCGAAGTGAACGCCCGATGCACCGGCCTCGATCATCGCCTTCATCAGCTCGAACGCATTGAGCACGCCGCCGAAGCCGGCTTCCGCGTCGGCGACGATCGGCGCGAAGAAGTCGACGTAGCCTTCGTCGCCCGGGTTCTTGCCTTCCGACCACTGGATCTGGTCGGCGCGCGTCAGCGTGTTGTTGATGCGCTTCACGACGAGCGGTACCGAGTTGGCCGGGTACAGCGACTGATCCGGGTACATTTCGCCCGCGACGTTTGCGTCGCCGGCGACTTGCCAGCCGGACAGGTAGATGGCCTTCAGGCCGGCCTTCACCTGCTGCATCGCCTGGTTGCCGGTCAGTGCGCCGAGTGCGTTGACGAACGGCTCGTTGTTGATGAGGCTCCACAGTTTTTCCGCGCCGCGCTTGGCCAGCGTGTGCTCGATCGGGATCGAGCCGCGCAGGCGGACCACGTCCTCAGCCAAGTAGCTGCGCTTGATGCCCTTCCAGCGCGGATCGGTTTCCCATTGCTGCTGCAGTTCCTGTGCCTGTTGCTGACGCGACATGATGAGCTCCTTGATGCGATGTATGCCTGCCGAATCTGACGGGGATGATGCTGTTCGCGAGGCGGGGAAGCGGTACGTTCCGTTTCGCGAGGTCTTGTATAAGAG
>NZ_JACFYV010000263.1:0-8345 GCF_016759955.1 Burkholderia sp. KCJ3K979 | reverse complement strand
ACTGGTTGTACACGTCCCACAGGCCGTCGACGATCATCGTGTCGACCAGCTTCGCGTCGCCCATCCGGAAGCCGTCGCGCGAGCCCGGCAGCACGTGCGGCGACGCGCTCATGTTCTCCTGGCCGCCTGCGACCACGATCTCCGCGTCGCCCGCGATGATCGCGTTCGCCGCCAGCATCACGGCCTTCAGGCCCGAGCCGCACACCTTGTTGATCGTCATCCCCGGCACGGCCGTCGGCAGCCCCGCCTTGATCAACGACTGCCGCGCCGGGTTCTGCCCGGAGCCGGCCGTCAGCACCTGGCCCATGATCACTTCGCTGACCTGCTCGGGCTTCACGCCCGCACGCTCCAGCACCGCGCGGATCACCGTCGCGCCCAGTTCGGGCGCCGCAATCTTCGCGAGCGAGCCGCCGAATTTGCCGACCGCGGTCCGCGCGGCCGATACGATCACTACATCCGTCATGTTCAATCCCTGCATCGAAATCAGTTTGTCGTCGTGACGCCGGCACGAGGCGATCACACGTGGCGATGGCACGCGCCGCGCCAACCGGCGCAATCGCGGTCGGGGTCGCACGCCGCCGTCCGGACGGGCAGCGCCAATTCGCACCGGCGGCACGGCACACCGCCGCACGGGCACCATGCACGGACGTCTTGCGGCGCACCGGACGCTTGCCGGCCTCCGCGTGGCACACGCGGCGCCGGCGCCGTCCGGCGCCGATCAATCGTGTCGCGCCGACGCGCAACACGCATTCACGCGCGCCTTCATGCGCGCATTTGCGCGATTACGCAGCCGATTCGCGCGCAGCCGCTGCGTCCTTGCGGGCGGCGGCCGCCGTCTGCTTGGCGCCGCGCGTGGCCGTTTCGCTGACCGCATCGAAGCCGCTCTGCGCCGCTTCGATCGCCTGGCCCGTCGCCGCACGCACGGAGTCGGCCGCGGCGCTCGCCGCGGACAGCGCCGAATTCAGCGCGGCCACCACCGGCGCCGAGCCGGCCGGCGCGTGCTTCGACAGTTCGCCGAGCACGTCCTTCAGGCGCTTGTCGTTCTGTTCGTACTGCGCCTGCGCGACCTTCGCCCATTCGGACTGCGTCGACACCGCGATGTCGAACAAATGGCGGCCATACGACACGGCCTTGCCGGCCGCTTCCTGCGGCGCGGCGACCTGCTGCGCAAAGCCCGCGGCCGGGTTGTTGGCGTTGAACGCGTTCTTCAGCTTGTCCTCGTATTCCTCGAGCGCCGTCCGGGCCGCTTGCAGGTTGAGTTCGACGACGGCCTCGAAGCCGTGGATCGCCGGACGGGCGATCGCGAACCAGGCGGCGATACCGGATTGATAATCGGCGGCGAGTTTTTCGGGGGCAAATACGGACATCGGGCACGCTCCTGTTAGCAATGCGAGAGACGACGTAAAGAAAAATGGAAGCTGGATCGACAGACGCTTCCTTATTGACAACCCGTCACCTGTTTAAGCACGGGCAGTTGAAGGAAGTCATTCTAGAGCGATTAATTGTCAATTAAGTGGCATTAATGATAGGTATAAACCCTTATTACCCTATACGGCGACCGCCGAGGCCCGCTGCACGCCGATATCGCGAATGACCAACCCGAGCGGCTCCGACCCGCAATGCCTTTTTACCTTTTTGCAGCATAGCGGATCGTGACATCGCGCAATATTTACCCATTCATTATTCTGTTTATTAGAAAACCGGCCTTCATTGAAAATGGAGCCGCAGTCTATGTAATCGTTTTTCTGAATTTATTATGAAATCGTTTTCCGGATTATAAATGACGAATTCAATAATCGGAGGAATGACGAGTCGCGATAAAAAAGGCCGCTCGAAGCGGCCTTGGTCAATCCGGTCAGGCGCGGGCTCAGCCCGTCAGTTCGCGATGCAGCGCGCGGAACTCCTGCGCGAGCTTGTGCGACGGCTCGAGATGGATCACCGGCGTCGACTGCTGATGTGATTCGCGGATCTTCACCGACGCGGACAATCGCGACGCGAGCACCGGCAGCCCTTCGTCGACGAGCTCGTCCACCAGCCGCTGCGGCAGGCTCGCGCGCGGCTGGAACTGGTTGATGACGATCCCTTCCACCTCGAGCGCCGCGTTGTGGTCCTGCTGGATTTCCTTCACATTCTCGAGCAGCGTGTACAGCGCGCGCCGCGAGAAATCGTCGCAGTCGAACGGGATCAGGCAGCGCTCGACCGCGATCAGGGCGGAGCGCGTATAGAAATTCAGCGCGGGCGGCGTGTCGATGTACACGGCGTCGTACATGTCGAGCTCGTTCAGCGCGTCGCGCAGCTTGTAGATCTTGTAGCGCGACTCGAGCTTGCCGTGCAGCGTATCGAGATCCGGATGCGCGGGCATCACGTCGAGCCCGTCGAACGGGGTCGCGTGGATGAACGACGCAACGTCGACCGGACGGAAGTTGAAGGTCAGCGCGGTTTCGAAGAAACCGGCGACGCCCGGTTGCGCGTCGGCCGCCGCGTCGCCCAGCAGGTAGCGCGTCGAGTTCGCCTGCGCATCGAGATCGATGACGAGCGTGCGCAATCCTTCGCTCGCGCTGATCGCCGCCAGGTTGCAGACGATCGTCGACTTGCCCACGCCGCCCTTCTGGTTGAATACGACCCGCCGCATGGTGTCCCCTCGATCGAAACGTCGAAACGGCCAGCTTAGCCGATCAATAATGGCGACCGCGTGACGCAGGTCGAATCGGGCGCGACGGGTATGTGACTTGGGCGCGGCACGCGTCAGATGCGCGGCGCCGCGCCCGATACGTATCGATTGCCGGGCACGCTCCACCGCCACGGCAGATCCTGGCCGACGCGAATGCCGATGCGCGGCCCGCCCGCCAGATCGGCGGGTGGCGCCATCCCGTCGTCGACGATCGCGAATCCTTCGCGCGCGCCGACCAGATCGACGCCATCCTGCGCGCCGCCGATCCCCATCGCCTGCGTCAATCGAGCCGGGCCGCGGCACAGGTCGCGATCGCGCGTGCGCGGCGGCCGCGCCGCGCGCATCTGCTCGAGCCCGTGCAGCGGCTCCAGCGCACGGATCAGCACGCCCGTTCCCGCGCCGGCCGGGCCGCACACGCAGTTGCAGCACCAGTGCATGCCGTACGTGAAATAAACGTAGAAGTGCCCGGGCGGCCCGAACATCGTCGCGTTGCGCGGCGTCTTGCCGCGATAGGTGTGCGCCGCCGGATCGAGCGCGCCCGCATACGCTTCCACTTCGACGATGCGGCCGGCCCGGCCGTCCGCTGCCGCGAGGATCTTGTTCAGGAGTTGCGGCGCCACCTCGGTGGCCGTGCGGTTGAAGAATGCGCGCGGCACGATGGTGCCCGGCCACGGCGCCGCCGTCTTACTGCGTCGCATCATGCCGGTCCTTCATCGCGGCGAGATGAAGCTCATGATACGCATCGACCAGATCGTCGAGCCCGAACGCAAGGTTTCTGCCGCTGGGGTTGGGGAGCACCCACACCCGCGCCTGGTGGATAGGGGACGGCTGCAATCCCCACGCGACTTCCCGTTGCCCCGACAACGCCGAATACGCCGCCTTGCCGAGAAACGCGACGAAGCGCGGCGCATGATGCGCGATCTTCTGCTCGAACCCGGCGGCCGCGGCCACGAATTCCGCGCGCGACAGCTGATCGGCGCTGGCGGTCGGCCGCGGCACCACGGCCGTCAGCCCGCAGCCGTAACGGAGGATCTCGCGATCATCCTTCGGCGAAATTTCCGTCGGCGTGAAGCCCGCGAGATGGATCACGCGCCAGAAGCGGTTGTTTCTCCCCGCGAAGTGATGACCGGTCGCGGCCGCGATCAGGCCGGGATTGATCCCGCAGAACAGGACGTCGAGATGGGGCGCGATGAGGTCGGGGAGTGCGTCAACCACGGTTCACCCAAGGTGCGGCGTGCAGGAACCACGTAAACGAAACGAGGCCCGAAAACCCGGGCCAAGCGACTGGCTTGACTCGGACATTCGGGCCCATCGTGATGCAGGATGCCGACTGGCGATCAGAACGGAATATCGTCGTCCATCTCGTCGAAGCCGCCGCCTGCCGGTGCGCTCGGACGGCTCTGGCCGCCGCCACCCGCACCGCCAGCGGCGCGCTCCTTCGACGTCGGCACGCCCGAGAACAGCTCGCGGATCGGCGTGAACAGGCCCGTGTACGTGGCCGGGTTCGAGCGCGGCGTGCGGCCGATCGGCGACTGGTCGACGTTGATCACCTTGTCGAAGTGCTCGAGGCCCTCGATCGCCTCGTGCGGCGCCGGTTCGGCCGCCGAGCCGTACAGGTGGCGCGCGACCGCGTGATACAGCGTGTCGTTGATCAGCGTCGACTTGCCGGAGCCCGACACGCCGGTGATGCAGGTCAGGAGGCCGACCGGCAGTTCGAGATCGACGTGCTTCAGGTTGTTGCCGTGCGCGTCGACGATGCGCAGCATCCGCTCCGGATCGGGCGCGAGCCGCTCGTCCGGGTACTCGATCACGCGCTTGCCGAGCAGGTACTGGCCGGTCAGCGACTGCGGGTTCGACTGCACCTGCTTCGGCGTGCCTTCGGCGACCACGACGCCGCCGTGCTCGCCCGCGCCGGGGCCCATGTCGACCACGTAGTCGGCCGTGCGGATCATGTCCTCGTCGTGCTCGACGACGATCACCGAGTTACCGAGGTCGCGCAGGTGCTTGAGCGTCGCGATCAGGCGGTCGTTGTCGCGCTGGTGCAGGCCGATCGACGGCTCGTCGAGCACGTACATCACGCCCGTGAGCCCCGAGCCGATCTGCGACGCGAGCCGGATGCGCTGCGCCTCGCCGCCCGACAGGGTTTCTGCGCTGCGCTCGAGCGACAGGTAGTCGAGGCCGACGTTGTTCAGGAACGTCAGGCGCGCGACGATTTCCTTGATCACCTTGTCGGCGATCTCGCGCTTCGCGCCTTCGAGCGTCAGCCCGTCGAAATAGCCGAGCGCGTCGCGCAGCGGCCAGCCGCTGATCTCGTAGATGCCGCGCGCGTGGTCGCCGGTGCCGATCCGCACGTGGCGCGCCTCGCGGCGCAGGCGCGTGCCGTCGCACGACGGGCACGGCTGGTTGTTCTGGTACTTCGACAGCTCTTCGCGCACCGCGACCGAATCGGTCTCGCGATAGCGGCGCTCGAGGTTCGGGATGATCCCTTCGAATACGTGCTCGCGGATCGTCGTGCGGCCGCGCTCGTTGATGTACGAGAACGGGATCGTCTGCTTGCCCGACCCGAACAGCAGCACCTTGCGGATCTTTTCGGGCAGATCCTCGAATGCGGCGTCGATGTCGAATTCGTAGAACGCCGCGAGGCTCTGCAGCATCTGGAAGTAGAACTGGTTGCGGCGGTCCCAGCCCTTCACCGCGCCGGCGGCAAGCGACAGCGACGGGTGCGCGACGACCCGCTTCGGGTCGAAGAACGTGATCTGGCCGAGGCCGTCGCATTCCGGGCACGCGCCCATCGGGTTGTTGAACGAGAACAGGCGCGGCTCGAGCTCCTGCAGCGAGTACGAGCAGATCGGGCACGCGAACTTCGAGCTGAACAGGTGCTCGCGATCGGTATCCATCTCGAGCGCGATCGCGCGGCCGTCGGCGAGGCGCAGCGCGGTTTCGAACGATTCGGCGAGCCGCTGCTTCATGTCCGGGCGCACCTTCAGGCGATCGACGACGACGTCGATCGTGTGCTTGTCGTTCTTCTTCAGCTTCGGCAGCGACTCGACCTCGTAGATCTTCGCGGCGCCTTCGTTCGCGGCGCCGCCGCCCGAGCGCACGCGAAAGCGCACGAAGCCCTGCGCCTGCATGTCCTCGAACAGCTCGGCATGCTCGCCCTTGCGATCCGCGACGACGGGCGCGAGGATCATCAGCTTGGTTTCCTCGGGCAGCGCGAGCGCCGCGTCGACCATTTGCGACACGCTCTGCGCCTCGAGCGGGATGTCGTGATCGGGACAGTACGGCGTGCCGACCCGTGCGTACAAAAGTCGCAGGTAGTCGTGGATTTCCGTGACCGTGCCGACGGTCGAACGCGGGTTGTGGGACGTGGCCTTCTGCTCGATCGAGATCGCCGGCGACAGCCCCTCGATCAGGTCGACGTCGGGCTTCTCCATCAGCTGCAGGAACTGGCGGGCGTACGCGGACAGGCTCTCCACGTAGCGGCGCTGGCCTTCGGCATAAAGGGTGTCGAACGCGAGCGACGACTTGCCCGACCCGGACAACCCGGTAATCACGACCAGCTTGTGGCGCGGCAGGTCGAGATTGACGTTTTTCAGGTTGTGGGTGCGTGCCCCACGGATACGGATCTGTTCCATGAACCTGGCGAAAATGGAGGGAACCAAACCTGCTACTATAACGGCTTTTCGAGACCGTCGTTTACGGCCCCCAGCCTTTACAGCAGGTGGCAGCAAGGCGACACCTGCGCCGGGGAAAGCGGTCGCGCCGCACGGTTCCGGGCGGCCCGCAGGCCGTCTGCATCCGGCCCCGACGTGTCGTCCGAAAGGCCGCCAGGCCGCCGGTCCTGATCTTCCGCCGCCCGCTGCCGGGCGGACATTCCGATCATTCGAAATTCATTCCCGATGTCCAATCCGTCTGCCACGTCTTCCCGCATGACTGCGCCCGAACTGCGCGCGACCACGTCGCTCGCGGCGATCTTCGCGTTGCGCATGCTCGGCCTGTTCATGATCATGCCGGTGTTCTCGGTCTATGCGAAAACCATCCCGGGCGGCGACAACGTGCTGCTCGTCGGGATCGCGCTCGGGGCCTACGGCGTCACGCAGTCGCTGTTCTATATCTTCTACGGCTGGGCGTCCGACAAGTTCGGCCGCAAGCCGGTGATCGCCACGGGGCTCGTGATCTTCGCGCTCGGCAGCTTCGTCGCCGCGTTCGCGCACGACATCACGTGGATCATCGTCGGCCGCGTGATCCAGGGGATGGGCGCCGTGTCGTCGGCGGTGCTCGCGTTCATCGCCGACCTGACCTCCGAGCAGAACCGCACGAAGGCGATGGCGATGGTCGGCGGCTCGATCGGCGTGTCGTTCGCGGTCGCGATCGTCGGTGCGCCGATCGTGTTCCACTGGGTCGGGATGAGCGGGCTGTTCACGATCGTCGGCGTGCTGTCGATCCTCGCGATCGGCGTCGTGCTGTGGATCGTGCCCGACGCGGCGAAGCCCGTGCACGTGCGCGCGCCGTTCGCCGAAGTGCTGCACAACGTGGAGCTGCTGCGCCTGAACTTTGGCGTGCTGGTGCTGCATGCGACGCAGACGGCGCTGTTCCTGGTCGTGCCGCGCCTCTTGGTCGACGGCGGGCTGCCGGTCGCCGCGCACTGGAAGGTCTACCTGCCGGTGATGGGGCTCGCGTTCGTGATGATGGTGCCGGCGATCATCGTCGCGGAGAAACGGGGCAAGATGAAGCCGGTGCTGCTCGGCGGCATTCTGGCTATCCTGATCGGCCAATTGTTGCTCGGCAGCGCACCGCATACCATTCTGATTGTGGCGGCGATCCTCTTCGTCTACTTCCTCGGCTTCAACATCCTGGAAGCGTCGCAGCCGTCGCTCGTGTCGAAGCTCGCGCCGGGTTCGCGCAAGGGCGCGGCCACGGGCGTCTACAACACCACGCAGTCGATCGGGCTCGCGCTCGGCGGCATCGTGGGCGGCTGGCTGCTGAAGCATGGCGGCGCGAACACGGTGTTTTATACCTGTTCGGGGCTCGTTGCTGCCTGGCTTATAATCGCGGCCAGCATGAAAGCGCCGCCGCGCAAGGCCTGAACCTTTTATTTCGGGCAGGCATCGGCAGCGCGCCGGCTTGCCCCGGCGGGCCCCTGCGGCGATACACGCGGGCGGCCCCGCATCGAATTTACTGGAGAAACACATGGCATCCGTCAACAAGGTCATCCTCGTCGGCAACCTCGGCGCCGATCCTGAAGTCCGTTACCTGCCGAGCGGCGACGCGGTTGCGAACATCCGTCTCGCGACGACCGATCGCTACAAGGACAAGGCAAGCGGCGATTTCAAGGAAATGACCGAGTGGCATCGCGTCGCGTTCTTCGGCCGTCTGGCGGAGATCGTCAGCGAATACTTGAAGAAGGGGTCGTCGGTCTATATCGAAGGCCGCATCCGCACGCGCAAGTGGCAGGGCCAGGACGGCCAGGACCGTTACTCGACCGAAATCGTCGCCGAACAGATGCAGATGCTCGGCGGCCGCGGCGGTTCGGGCGGCGGTGGTGGTGGCGGTGACGAAGGCGGTTATGGCGGCGGCTACGGTGGTGGCGGCGGCGGTCGCGGCGAGCAGGCGGAGCGCGGCGGTGGCGGCGGCGGCGGCCGTGCCAGCGGCGCGGCGCGTGGCGGTGCGGGTG
>NZ_JACFYV010000262.1:0-8359 GCF_016759955.1 Burkholderia sp. KCJ3K979 | reverse complement strand
CGGCGGCACCGCGTGCGCGATCGGGTTCGCATCCGGCAGCGTGACGTTGCGCTCGGTGCCGGCGTCGAACAGATGCAGGGCTTCTTCGTCGAAGCGAAACGCTACCACGGCGCCGGGCGCCGGGGCCATCGGGGCCGGCACGAGGGCCGCGCACGGCTGGCCGCGCCAGTCCAGCGTGACGAGGGCCTCGGCGCCGAGCAGCTCGACGAGCTCGACCGTGCCGGTCAGCGTGAGCACGGCCGGGGTCGGATCGCCTTCGGCGACGAGCCGCAGGTGGTTCGGGCGGATCGCCGCCTTCACCTGCTGACCGTCGTGCAGGCGCGCGAAGCGCGGTGACGCGAGCGGCCAGCGCGCGCCGTTGCAGTCGACCCACACGTTCGCGCCGACGCGCTCGATCGTCCCGTCCGCGAAGTTCATCGCGGGCGTGCCGACGAACCCGGCGGCGAACACCGTGTGCGGCTGGCCGTACAGCTCGGCGGGCGTGCCGATCTGCTCGATGTGGCCGCCGCGCATCAGCACGACGCGGTCGGCGAGCGTCATCGCCTCGAGCTGATCGTGCGTGACGTACAGCGTGGTGGTCTTCAGTTGCCGGTGCAGCCGCTTGATGTCGGCGCGCAACTGCGTGCGCAGCTTCGCGTCGAGGTTCGACAGCGGCTCGTCGAACAGGAACACGGCGGGCGTCTTGATCATCGCGCGCGCGATCGCCGCGCGCTGCTGCTGGCCGCCCGACATCGCGCGCGGGCGGCGGTCGAGCAGCGTGTCGAGGCTCAGGATGCGCGCGACGTCGCGCACGCGGCGCTCGATCTCGTCGGCCGGCACCTTCAGCCGCCGCAGGCCGAACGCGATGTTGTCGTACACCGTCATGTGCGGGTACAGCGCGTAGTTCTGGAACACCATCGCGACATTGCGCTCGCGCGACGGCAGGTCGTTGACGACCGCGTCGCCGATCACGAGCTCGCCGCCGGTGATCGCCTCGAGGCCCGCGATCATCCGCAGCATCGTCGACTTGCCGCAGCCGGACGGGCCGAGCAGCACGATGAATTCGCCGTCGGCGATCTCGAGGTCGAGCGGATGCAGCACGGCGGGGCCGCCGTCGTAGTGCTTCGACAAAGCCTTGCAGGTGATCTGGGCCATAACTCAATCCATTTCGATCTGAATCTTGACGTCGCGCGGGTGCCCGCTCGCCGCTTCCTCGAACGCGCGCACGCCTTCGGAAAACGGAAACGTGCGCGAGATGAACGGCTTCACGTCGATCGCGCCGGACGCGATCAGCGCGAGCGCGCGCGGGAAGATGTTCGCGTAGCGGAACACCGATTCGATGCGGCCTTCCTTCGCCTGCAGCGCGACGACGTCGAGCGGCACCGGCGCGACCGGCATCCCGATCAGCACCGTGCAGCCGCCCGGGCACATCAGGTCGACGAGGCCCGCATACGCGTTCGCGCTGCCGCTCGCCTCGAACACGACGTCCGCGCCCCAGCCGCCGGACGCCTCGGCCACCGCGTCGGCGAGCGGCCGCGTACGCACGTCGACGGTCGTGACGGCCGGGTTGCCGGCGAACAGCGCGAGCTTGTCCGGCACGACGTCGGCGAGGATCACGCGTGCGGCGCCGCCGGCGAGCGCGGCGAGCGCCGTCATCGCGCCGATCGTGCCGGCGCCGATCACGACGGCAAGGTCGCCCGGCTTCATCGCCGCCTTCTTCGCGGCCTGCAGGCCGATCGACAGCGGCTCGACGATCGCGCCTTCGGCGAACGACACGTTGTCGGGCAGCCGGTACGTGAACGCGGCCGGATGCACGACGAACGGCGTCAGGCAGCCGTGGATCGGCGGCGTCGCCCAGAAGCGCACGTCGGGATCGAGGTTGTAGAGGCCGCGCAGCGTCGCGGGCGAATCGAGGCGCGGCACGCCGGGCTCCATGCATACGCGGTCGCCGACGCGCAGGTGCGTGACGTCGGCGCCCGTCTCGACGACGGTGCCGGACGCTTCATGGCCGAGCACCATCGGCGCGTCGACGCGGAACGGGCCGATCCCGCCGTGCACGTAGTAATGCACGTCGCTGCCGCAGACGCCGACCGTATGCACCTTGATCCGGACGTCGCCGGGGCCGACCGCTTGCGGCAGGTCGATGTCGCGCAGCGCGAGCTCGCGCGTGCGTTCGAGTACGAGCGCTTTCAACGTGTTCTCCTTATTTTCCCTTGACCATCGAATTGAGCAGCCGGCTCAGCATGCCGACGAAAACGAGCGGCGGCAGCGCGAGCAGCACCGTCGACGCGTTGATCACGCCCCACGGCACTTCCTGGCCGAGCGACGTGAACGCGGACGCGACCACCGGCAGCGTCGCGCTGCGCGACGACGTGAGGGCGAGCGCGATCATCAGTTCGTTCCACACCAGCACGAAGCTGAACACGATGCCGCCGAGCAGCGTGCTCGCGCACACCGGCAGCGCGATATGCCAGAACACCGCGTACGGGCCGTAGCCGTCGAGCGCGGCGGCTTCCTCGATCTCGCGCGGCAGCCGGCGGAACACGGGGATCGACAGCCACGTGATGGTCGACAGCGTGACGAGCAGGTACGTGACGATCATCGACAGCTTCGTGTCGTACAGCCCGAGATCGACCCAGATCGCGATCAGCGGCAGCGCGACCGCGACGGGTGGCAGGAAGCGCAGCGACAGCAGGAAGAACTGGATGTCGCGCTTGCCGCGTATCGGGTAGCGCGCGATCGCATACGCGGCCGGCACGCCGAGCACGGCGCCGATCAGCACGGCCGCGCCGACGATCGCGATGCTGTTGCCGAGCCCGATCAGCACCTCGGGGCTCGACAGCACCTGTTCGTAGTTCGCGAGCGTCGGCGTGAAGAAGAAGCGCGGCGTCGGCGTGACGATGTCGAGCAGGTGCTTGAGCGAGTTGAGCACGGCCCAGAACAGCGGGAACGCGGCGACGAGCAGGATCGCACCGGCGATCGCGACAGTCGAAACGTTGGCGGCACCGCGGCGGGCCATCAGTCGTCCCATTTGTTGACCCTCTTCCAGATGAGCGTGAAGACGAGCGTGGTCGCGACCATCATCAGCACGGCCATGCCGGACGCATACGACACCTTGCCGGCGAGGCCGATGCCCTGCTGGTACGCGTAGAGATCGAGCGTCTCGGTCGCGATGCCGGGGCCGCCCTTGGTCATCACGTAGATCAGGTCGAACGAGCGTAGCGACTCGACCATCTT
Source organism: Burkholderia sp. KCJ3K979 (assembly GCF_016759955.1). Taxonomy (NCBI): domain Bacteria; kingdom Pseudomonadati; phylum Pseudomonadota; class Betaproteobacteria; order Burkholderiales; family Burkholderiaceae; genus Burkholderia; species Burkholderia sp. KCJ3K979. The sequence continues at coordinate 5,143 of NZ_JACFYV010000262.1, read as the reverse complement.
GATGAACACGAGGCTCACGAGCGGCGCCTTCAGCATCGGCAGCGCGATGTACGCATGTACCTGCCAGGTCGTCGCGTAGTCGAGCCGCGCGGCTTCGAGCGGCTCTGGCGGCAGCGTCTCCAGCAGCTTCAGGATCACGACCGCGAAGAACAGCCCCCACTGCCACACGTCGACGAGCGCGACCGCGTACAGCGCGAGATGCGGATCGGCGAGAAACGCGGTGTGCTCGACGCCGAGCGCGCCGAGCAGCCAGCTCAGGATGCCGGTGAGTGGCGCGTACATGAACTTCCAGATGAACGCGGCCGACACGCGCGGCAGCAGCACCGGCATGATCAGCACCAGCGACGCGAAGCGGCGCCAGCGGCCGTGCACGCGCTCGAACAGGAACACCGCGAGCGCGATCCCGACCAGCACCGCGCCCGCGACCGTGACGACTTCCCACAGCACCGATACCTCGATCGCGTTCAGGAAGCGCCGGTCCGACGCGAGCCGGACGAAGTTGCGCAGGCCGACGTATTCGCTGTCCGGGTAGCGCAGCACGCGGTTGCGCAGCGCGAGGTTGACCGCGGCGATCGTCGGGACGAGGCTCAGGACCGCGAGCAGCGCGAGCGTCGGCGCGAGGAACACCCACGGCAGGCTCGTGCGATCGCGGCGCGCGCGGCCGCGCCGGGCCGACGGTGCGGAAGGGGCCGGGCGGACGCCGAGCGCGCGTCCGCCGGCGCCGTCATTTGCGAGTGCCATGTTCGAGCGCGTCCTTCGCGTACTGGTCCGCTTCGTCGAGCGTGCCGCGGATGTCCGTCTGCGTGCCGGTGAACACCTGTTCGAGCGCGATGCCGAGGTTGTCGCCGATATCCGGCCACTGCGGCGTGCGCCAGATCGTCACCTGCGTGACGGGGTTCGTGTCGTTCAGGCCGGCCTGGATCTGCGGCGCGACGTGCTGCTTGAAGTACGGGCTGGCGATCGTGCTCGAGCGGTTGTAGTCGCTGAACACGCCGTTGCGCAGCCGCGCCTGCTCCTGGTCCTTGCTGGTCGCCCACGCGATGAAGCGGCCGGCGGCCATCCGCGTGCAGTCGTCCTTCGCGCCGACCGCCGAGATCGCGAAGCCGTGGCCGTACGCGGCCGACGGCAGCGGCGCGGGCGGGCGCGTGTAGCCGACCTTGCCGGCCACGCTCGACTTGCTCGCGTCTTCCATCCAGTCCGCGAACGGCGTCGATTCGATCATGAACGCGACCTTGCCCGAGCGGAACGCTTCGAGCGCGTTGCTCCAGTCGTAGGTCGCCGAGCCTGGCGGCGCGTACTTGAACAGGTCGCTGTAGAGCTGCGTGGCCTTCACCGCGGCCGGCGAGTCGAACGCGGGCTGGCCGCCCTTGTCGGTCCATGTGCCGCCCATGCCGAGCATGAACGGCGACCAGCGCCACACGTTCATCCCCGAGCCGCGCTGGCCGCGTGCGACCCAGCCGTACAGCTTCGGCGGCGCGTTGAGCTGCTTGATCGCGGCGACGAGCTGGTCGAGCGTCTTCGGCACCGGGATGTGCGCGGCGTCGAGCAGGTCGCGGCGGTAGAACAGGAAGTCGCCGCCGCCGATGAGCGGCGCGAAGTACGCGACGCCGTTGTAGCTCGCGACCGCGCGGCGGCCGGGCAGGAAGTCGTCGTAGTCGTATTCCTTCGGGTAGTACTTGAGGAGCGGCACGATCCAGTTGGCCGACGCGAATTCGGCGACGTTCGCCTCGTCGACGTAGTAGATCTGGTAGGAACCGGCGCCGGTCGACGCGTCGAGCCGCGATTTCGCGCGGCGGTCGTTCTCGCCGAAATAGCTGATCTCGACCTTCGTGCCGTTCTTCTTCTCGTAGTCGGCCAGCGATTTCTCCATCACCGACAGGCCGAGGCTCTTCTGCGCGAGCACGCGGAGGGTCGGCACCTTGCAGGTTTGCGCGGCCGCGACGCCCGGCAGACAGGCGCCGAGCAGCACGCCGGCTGCGACGATTCGCATCTTGTTCACCCGTGTCTCCTTGATTCTGCTTGTTCGAATGCCGCCGATGACGGCAGGGACAATGGTGTGACGCGGGCGATGCGATCACCACATCAAAAGAGTTCGTGAGCCGATACTTTTTGCTCACGGCGGGTCGTGCGGTGCACAAAATGTGGTGGTCGGGGTGCGAGGCGGGCGGCGACGGGTGCTTTCTCGCCGCGCCGTGTATCTGGGGGAGATGCACGGGCTCGGCCCGCCGCTCGACCAGGTCGGGCGCGAACCGCGTGCGTGAGGGCGTAGCGGCGTAACGGCGTCGGGTTACGCCGGGAACCGCTCGCTTTCGGGCGCCGGCACGAGATCGTCCGGCCACCGCACCTCGAATCGCGTGCCGCCGGCGCCGGTCGGCACGCACAGCGCTGCGCCGCGATGGGCATGCGCGATCGCCGCGACGACGGCGAGCCCGAGGCCCGTGCCGCCGGGTTGCGACTCGTCGACGCGCCGGAACGCCTGGAACACGTGCGGCGCGAACTCGGCCGGGATACCGGGGCCGTCGTCCTCGACGCGCAGCCGGCACATGCCGTCTTCGATGCGGGTCTGGATCCGGATCGCGCCGGGCACCGCGTGGCGGCGTGCGTTTTCCAGCAACGCGAGCAACGCCTGGCGGATGCGCACCGGGTCGCAGCACATGCGCCGCGGGTCGAGATCGAGCACCGGATGCTGGCCGGCGGCCTGCAGCGCGTGCGCGAACACGTCGACCACGGCGCGCACCTCGGCGGCCAGGTCGGTGTCGCGGATCTCGATGCTCAGATGGCCGCTGTCGGCGAGGCTGACCACGCGCAGATCCTCGATCAGCCGCGTCAGCCCTTCGACCTGCACGAGCAGGCTGCGGTACAGCGCATCGCTCGGCGTGAACACGCCTTCGGCGAGCCCCTGCAAGCGCCCGCGCAGCACGGTCACGGGCGTGCGCAGCTCGTGCGCGATCGCCGCATTCCAGAAGGTTTGCTCGTCGGTCACGCGCTGCAGCTCGCTCGCGAGCGCGTTGAAGTTGTCGGCGAGCAGCGCAGCTTCCTTCAACGAACGATCGCCGGCGACCGCGCGCGCCCCGAGATCGCCCCGCGCGACGCGGCGGATGCTGTCCGTCACCGAATTCAGCGGCACGAGGATGCGGCGCGACAGGTTGATCGCAACGACGACCGCGATCAGCAGGCCGACCAGTGTGGTCGAGATGATCCATACCCACTCTGGCCCGCTCGGGAGCCAGCTCTCCGGCTTGAACGACTGCGGCGAGTACTGGTACAGCAGGTAGTAGAACGCATAGGCCGTCACGACGATCAGCACCGTGATGCCGAAGGCGATCGCGCCCATCGTCAGCGCGATCTGGCGGCTCAGGCCGTCGAGTCTCACTCGCCGCTCCACAGTTTGTAGCCGACGCCGCGCACGCTGGCCGGCACGCCCGCGACGCCGAGATCGTCGAGTTTCTTGCGCAGCTTGCTGACGTGGCTGTCGACCGTGCGTTCCAGCGCGTCGCCTTCGGGCAGGCAGGTCGCCATCAGTTCGGCGCGGCTGAACACGCGGCGCGGCGCGCGTGCGAGCTGCGCGAGCAGCTTGAATTCGGTGAGGGTCAGCACGAGCGTGTGGCGCGCGCCGTCGACTTCGACCGTCGCTTCGTGGTGCTCGAGATCGATCTCGAACGGCGCGGCGCGCAGCACGCGCTGCTCTTCCTGGCGCGAGCCGGCCATCGACCGGCGCAGCACGGCCTGCGCCCGCGCGACGACTTCGGCCGGGTTGAACGGCTTGACCACGTAGTCGTCGGCGCCGATGCGCAGCCCGGTCAGCTTGTCGATGTCCTGATCGAGCGCGGTCAGCATGATGACCGGCGTGTCGCCGCGATGGCGAATCTCGGCGAGCACTTTCCAGCCGTCGACGTGCGGCATCTGCACGTCGAGCAGCACGAGGTCGGGCTTCAGCGACAGGTGGAGTTCGAGCGCGCGGCGGCCGTCGGCGGCGTGCACGGTGCGCAGGCCGTTGCGCGCGAAATAGGCGGTCAGGATCTCGGCGATCTCGGGTTCGTCCTCGGCGATGAGGACGAGCGCTTGCGCGCCTTGGCCGGCGCCGTGAGATGAAGAAAATTCGGGCATGGCCACTCGTTCGGATTCAGCGGGGTTCCATCGAATCGCCATACTACCGTACGGCTCTGGCGGTCGAATGGAGACGGGCGGCCACGCCCCGGCGAGACGCCGCGCCAGGGCGGCGCGTACCGTCAGTGCCCGACTTCCTTCAGCAGCGCGGCGGCCGCGAGCTTGCCGATGCCGTTCGACGCGAGCGGGCTGTCGCCCGTGATCAGTTTGCGGTCCTGATGGCAGCGGCCGGTCATGTCCTTGTTCAGCACGCGCGCGCCGAGCTTTTCGAGGCTCTGCGCGACGAGCCACGGCAGCGGGCCCGGCATGTAGCCGATGTCGAGATTCGGCCCCGTGTCGAGCGCATCCGGAAACACGCAGAGCTCGTAGTCCTTGAACGGGTAGTCCTCAGGATCTTCGTCGACGGCGGCCGACAGCAGGCATGCGGGCCCGTGACACAGCGTGATGATGTGCCGGTCCTGGTCGAGCGCCCAGCGCAGCGTGCGCTTGACGTCCTTGCTGTGCGGAATGCCGGCAAGCACGCCGTGGCCGCCGGGAATGAACACCGCGATATACGGCGAATCGGCGCCGGGATGCTGGTCGAGCACGTCGGACAGCTTGAGCGGCGTCTTCAGCTTCGGCAGGTACTTGCGGTAGGTGCTCTGCACGGCCTCGTCATCGCTCGGCATCGCCCAGAGTTCGAGCTTGGCCGGATTGCCCGACAGCGTCGCGATGTCGATCTCGAAGCCGGCCTTGTCCATGTGGTGCATCGGCAGCAGCATCTCGACCGGATGGTTGCCGGTCGAGAACATCTTGCCGTTCGTCATCAGGATGTAGCGCTCGTCGGTCGCGATCATCAGGACCTTCCACTTGCCGCCGGTGTACGGATTCGGGTAATCGGCGCCGTCGAAGTCGGTCTTCGACGACGTGTACTGCGACAGCGAATACGGCGACGGGAAATACGCGTTGTTCTCCGCCGGGTCGGCGGCGGGCGTGCGGTCCGTCTGCGTCGTGTCGGAAGTCATGGCTGCTCCTTGCTCGGGGGATGGGTTCGGAT
>NZ_JACFYV010000261.1:0-8418 GCF_016759955.1 Burkholderia sp. KCJ3K979 | reverse complement strand
GTCAGGATCTCGTCGTACAGCGCCTTCGGAATCCGCACGCCGTTCGCGATGCTGCGCGCACGGGCGTCGAAGCGCCGTTGCGACGGCAGCCGCGCGCCCTGCGCGACGATCGATTCGAACATCCGCTCGCCGCGCGCGAGCCCCGCGTCGAGATCGTCGCCGAGAAACACCTTCGGATCGAACGCGATCACGAGTTCGCCGTGGCACGGCGTCGCGCCGACGCCTTCGTCGAAGTCCATCGATTCCCGGCTCGTCATGTCGCCGATCAGCGCGCCGCCGAGCAGCTCGACCATCGCCGCGAGCGCCGAACCCTTGTGGCCGCCGAACGTGCGCATCGCGCCTTGCAGCGCGGCCTTCGCGTCGGTGGTCGGCTGCCCGTCCGCGTCGATCGCCCAGTGCGGCGGAATCGCCTTGCCTTGCTTCGCGTGCAGCTCGATGTCGCCGCGCGCGATCGCGCTCGTCGCGAAATCGAACACGAACGGCTCGCCGCGCGGGCGCGGCCACGCGAACGCGATCGGGTTGGTGCCGAACACCGGCTCGCGGCCGCCTTCCGGGGCGACCCAGCTATGGCTCGGGTTCATCGCGATGCCGACCAGCCCTTCGGCCGCGATCGCCTCGACCTCGGGCCACAGCGCGGAGAAGTGATAGCAGTGGTTGATCGCCATCGCGGCGATGCCGTGCTGCTTCGCCATCTCGACCAGCACGGGCAGCCCGGTCTCGAAGCTCAGCAGCGAGAAGCCGCGATGCGCATCGACCGCGACGATCGACGACGACAGCCGGCGCAGCGTCGGCACGGCCTGCGGATCGACCTTGCCTTTCCTCAGCGACCGCACGCAGACGAGCAGCCGGTACACGCCGTGCGAATGGCATTCGTCGCGCTGGCCCTGCGTGATCACGTTCGCGATGGCACGCGCATGCGCGTCGGACATTCCGTGGTGCGTCAGCACGCGCAGCGCGAGCGTGTGGACTTCGTCGAGCGACAGGACGACTTCGGTGGTGGGCTCAGCCATGGTTCACCTCGCGCGAAACGAGCACGCCGTCGATGCGTTGCGGTACGCGCAGCGGATTGCTGTTGCGTAGCGCGTCCGGCAGCAGCGCGTCGGGCAGGTCCTGGTACGACACGGGGCGCAGGAAGCGCTCGATCGCGCGGGCGCCGACCGACGTCGTGCGGGTGTCGGACGTCGCCGGGAACGGGCCGCCGTGCACCATCGCGTGGCCGACCTCGACGCCCGTGCCGAAGCCGTTGACGAGAATACGGCCGGCCTTGCGTTCGAGCGTCGGGCGCAGCGCGGCGAACAGCGCCGCGTCGCCATCGGCCAGATGCGCGGCGATCGTCAACTGGCCTTCGAGCGATTTCAGCACGCGATGCAGCGTGTCGGCGTCCGGGCAGCGCACGATCAGCGAAGCGGGGCCGAATACTTCGTCGCGCAGTTCGGGGTGGGCGATGAACGCGTCCGCAGAGGTTGCGAACAGCGCCGCGCGCGCCTGATGACGGCCGCCTTCGACGCCTTCGGCCAGCAGCTCAACGGCCGAGTGATCGCGCAGCGCCGCGACGCCTCGTGCATAGCTCGCGTGGATGTGCGGTGTCAGCATCGTCTGCGCGGCGACGGCACGCACGGCATCGGCGGCCGCGGCCTCGAATGCGCGCAGCGCGGGGCCGTCGACCGCGAGTACGAGGCCCGGGTTCGTGCAGAACTGCCCGGCGCCGAGCGCGAGCGACGCGACGAACTGCGGTGCGATGGTGTCGTGACGGGCCTCGAGCGCGGCCGGACACAGCAGCACGGGATTGATCGAGCTCATTTCCGCATAGACGGGGATCGGCTCTGCCCGCGCGGCCGCGATATGCATCAGCGCGACGCCGCCGCGGCGCGACCCGGTGAAGCCGACGGCCTTGATGCGCGGATCGGCGACGAGCGCCTGGCCGATCTCGCGCGACGCGTCGAACAGCAGCGAGAACACGCCGGCCGGCATCCCGCATTCGCGCGCGGCCTGCTGGATCGCGCGGCCGACGAGTTCGGACGTGCCCGGATGCGCGGAATGCGCCTTGACGATCACCGGGCAGCCGGCCGCCAGCGCCGACGCCGTGTCGCCGCCGGCCACCGAGAACGCGAGCGGGAAGTTCGACGCGCCGAACACGGCCACCGGCCCGAGCGCGACGTTGCGCAGGCGCAGGTCGACACGCGGCAGCGGCTTGCGCTCGGGGCGCGCCGGATCGATGCGCGCATCGAGAAAACCGCCGTCCCGCACGAGCGACGCGAACAGCGCGAGCTGGCCGACCGTGCGGCCGCGTTCGCCTTCGATGCGTGCACGTGGCAGCCCCGTTTCGACGACGCAGCGCTCGATCAGGTCGTCGCCGAGCGCCATGATGTGGCGGCCGATCGCGTCGAGGAACGCGGCGCGTGCCTCGAGCGACGTTTCGCGATAGGTGTCGAACGCGTCGTCGGCGAGTGCGCACGCCGTTTCCAGGTCGTGCAGGCTCGCGCCGCCGAACGCCGGTTCGAGCGGTTCGCCGGTCGCGGCGGCGAGCGCGTGGAGGGTGCCGTTCTGTCCGGCGACGGCCGACTGGCCGATCAGGAGCTGACCTGTGAGTTGCATGGTTTTCCTCGGAAAAAGCAGGGCCGGGCGTGCTGCGCCCGGCCGATGGAAGGGGAAAAGGGCGGGAAAAGGGCGCGGGCGCGTCAGTTCTCGTCGTCGTCGAGTTGCAGCTTGTCGGCGCGCACGCCGGTGTTCGCGCCCCAGTAGTAGATGACGAGCGCGACGGCCGCGACGACGACCGTGTCGTACGGATGCGCGAGCCGGCCGGTGCCGCCGAAGCCGCCGAGATACGACAGCACGATCATCGCCGCATAGAACGCGATCAGCCACGCGGACGAACGCACCTGCTCGGCGAGGCTCAGGTGCGCGGTCGGCACCCAGCGGCGGCACGCGAGATAGATCGCGAACATCACGATCTGCAGGCCGAGCAGCCAGGACACCGTGCTCCAGCCCGACCAGTAGACGATCAGCGCGGCGATCACGAACGACGCGGGGCCGGTGAGGCCGAACGCGCTGGCGCGGAACGGCCGCGGCAGGTCGGGCGCGGTGCGGCGCAGCGCGGCGACCGACACCGGGGCGACCGCATAGCTGAGCACCAGCGCGGCCGACACGATGTTGATCAGCGCTTCCCACGACGGGAACGGCAGCGTCCAGAAGATCGCGAGGCCGAACGTGAGCCACAGGCCCGCGCGCGGGATGCCCGACGCTTCGTCGACGCGCGTGAACACCTTGAAGAACGTGCCCGTCTTGGCCCAGCCGTAGACCACGCGCGGCGTCGCGTTCATGTAGATGTTGCCGCAGCCGCTCGGCGAGATCATCGCGTCGGCGACGACCATCACCGCGAGCCAGCCGACGCCGAGCGCGAGCGCGATGTCGCGGTACGGCAGCGAGAACGCCTTGCTCACGTCGTGCCAGCCGGCGGCGAGCATGGCCGTCGGGATGCTGCCGATGAACGCGAGTTGCAGCAGCACGTAGATCAGCGTCGACAGCAGGATCGACAGGATCAGCGCGATCGGGATCGTGCGCTGCGGATTGCGTACCTCGCTCGCGACCGACACGATCGGCGTGAGCCCGAGATACGCGAAGATGATGCCGCCGGCCGACACGGCCATCTCGATGCCCGGCATGCCGAACGGCGCGAAGCCGTGCACGGTCAGGTTCGCGGGCTTGAAGAACGTGAACAGCACGCCGATCACCGCGAGCGGCACGATGAACTTGAAGACGCTGATGATGTTGTTCGCCTTCGCGAACGTCTTCACGCTCGAATAGTTCAGGTAAAAGAAGAAGCAGAGCAGCGCGGCCTGCACGAGCCAGCCGACGGTGGTCGGGTCGCTCGATCCTTCGACCGTCAGGCCCGGAAACCATGCGGCCGCGTACTGGCGCGCGGCGACGACTTCGATCGCGATCAGGCTCGAGAAAGCGATCAGCGTGATGAAGCCCATCAGGTAGCCGAGCAGCGGGCCGTGCGAGAACACCGGGTAGCGCACCACGCCGCCCGCGCGCGGCAGCGCGGCCCCGAGCTCGCAGTAGACGATCCCGAGCAGCAGCACCGCGAAGCCGCCGAGCAGCCACGAGAAGATGCCGGCCGGGCCCGCGATCGTCGATACGTGACTCGCGGCGAACAGCCACCCCGAACCGAAAATGGCGCCGAGACCGATGAACGTGAGATCGGTCAGCGACAGCTGTTTCTTGAACTTGCCGTGACCCGCGCCGGGGTGCGCGGAACGGGAAAGCGGGACAGACGGGTGTGCGTTGCCTTGGCCTGGCATGGGCGTGTCTCCTGGAGGGAATAGCGGCACAGGCTTGAGGTGCGCCGCGCTCCGACGGAGCCGCGGCGCCTGCCTGTCGGCCGGCGACGCCCGGTTCGAGCGACCGGGGCGGGCTGCGGGGCATTCACGCGCGGCACGCTCTGGCGCCGCGGCGAACGGGCCAGCAGGCCATGCCGGACCGGAGACGGCGGCGCGCAGGCGCAATGCCCGCGCGCCGCCGCAGGGGCGTCGATCTCTGATCGACGTCGGGCAGCGCCGGGCGCGTGTCGAGCGCCTTCGCGACGATGGCCTCCACTTCGGCGAGCGTGTCGCCTTGCAGCGCGAGGCGCGGCGGACGCGTGATCGCGCTGCCGCGGCCGACCAGTTCCTCGCACAGCTTGATGCACTGCACGAGGTCGGGGCGTGCGTCGAGGTGCAGCAGCGGCATGAACCAGCGATACAGCGCGAGTGCTTCGTCGAAGCGCTTTTGCTTCGCGAGGCGGAACAACGTCTCGCCTTCCTTCGGGAACGCGTTCGACATGCCCGACACCCAGCCTTCGGCGCCGACCGCGATGCTCTCGACCACGACGTCGTCGAGGCCCGCGAACAGCACGAAGCGATCGCCGACCGCATTGCGCAGGTCGATGAAGCGGCGCGTATCGCCCGACGAATCCTTGAAGCAGACGATGTTCTCGCAATCCTGCAGCGCGATCAGCACGTCGGGCGTCACGTCGTTCTTGTAGATCGGCGGGTTGTTGTAGACCATCACCGGCAGGTCGGTGCTCGTTGCTACCGCGCGGAAGTGCGCGGCGGTTTCGTGCGGCTTCGCCGAGTAGACGAGCGCGGGCATCACCATCACGCCGTCGACGCCGACGCGCTGCGCTTCGCGCACCGTGTTGCGCGCGAATTCGGTCGTGAATTCGGCGATGCCGGCGATCACCGGAATCTTGCCGCCGGCCGCGTCGCGCGCGGCCTCGATCACCTGGAGCTTCTCGCTCGTCGACAGCGACGTGTTTTCGCCGACCGTGCCGCAGACCACGAGGCCCGACACGCCGTCGTTCACCAGGTTCTTGACCACGCGGTGCGTGGCGTCGATGTCGAGGGAAAAGTCCGGCTTGAACTGGGTGCTGACGGCCGGGAAAACCCCGGTCCATTGAATGGCTTTGCGGCTCACTGAAATCTCCTACGTTCGTATCGGTCGGCCGACGGGTGTGTCGGTGTGGCAACCAGTATCGCCGCGCAAACGCCCATCACGCTTGAGTCGTATCGCGGAGCAAAATGACGAAATCGGCACAGCGGTCGGCAGGGGCGGGAGGGGCGCGTCGCACTATGCCGATTTCGTCGTCGTCCTCATCGAAAAGCCACAAGCGGACGGACGCGCGACGGAGGAAGCTATGCTCCTTTCCCCACTTCGGACGGCTCATGATGAAGCGCATCCAGATCATCGATTCGCACACGGGCGGCGAACCCACTCGGCTCGTCGTGTCCGGCTTTCCATCGCTCGGCCGCGGCACGATGGCCGAGCGCCGCGACGTGCTCGCGCGCGAGCACGATCGTTACCGCACCGCGTGCATCCTCGAGCCGCGCGGCAGCGACGTGATGGTCGGCGCGCTGCTGTGCGACCCGGTGGCGCCCGACGCGGCGGCCGGCGTGATCTTCTTCAACAATAGCGGCTATCTCGGGATGTGCGGGCACGGCACGATCGGCGTCGTGCGCACGCTGCATCACATGGGGCGCATCGCGCCCGGCGTGCACCGGATCGAGACGCCGGTCGGCACCGTCGAGGCGACGCTGCACGACGACCTGTCGGTCAGCGTGCGCAACGTGCCCGCATATCGTCACGCGCAGGGCGTCGCGCTCGACGTGCCGGGATACGGCCCCGTGAAGGGCGACATCGCATGGGGCGGCAACTGGTTCTTCCTGATCAGCGACCACGGGCAGCGCGTCGCCGGCGACAACGTCGCGGCGCTCACCGCGTATGCGTCGGCCGTGCGCGAAGGGCTCGAACGCGCGGGCATCACCGGCGCGAACGGCGGCGAAATCGATCACATCGAGTTGTTCGCCGACGATCCCGAGCACGACAGCCGCAGCTTCGTGCTGTGCCCGGGCCTCGCGTACGACCGTTCGCCGTGCGGTACCGGCACCAGCGCGAAGCTCGCGTGCCTCGCGGCCGACGGCAAGCTCGCGCCGGGCGCCGTGTGGCGGCAGGCGAGCGTGATCGGCAGCGTGTTCCATGCGAGCTACGAGCGGGTCGACGGCGGCATCGTGCCGACGATTCGCGGCAGTGCGCATCTGAGCGCGGAAGCGACGCTGCTGATCGACGAAGACGATCCGTTCGGCTGGGGCATCGGGTCGTGAGCGAAACGAAGACCGACGTCGTCGTGATCGGCGCCGGCATCGTCGGCGCGGCCTGCGCGCACGAACTCGCGCAGCGCGGGCTGCGCGTGCTCGTCGTCGACGACGCGAGCGGCGGCGCGACCGGCGCGGGCATGGGCCACCTCGTCGCGATGGACGACAACGCGGCCGAGCTCGCGCTGAGCCATTACTCGATCGAACTGTGGCGTGCGTTGAGCAGCGAGATGCCGGAAGGCTGCGCATACCGCAACTGCGGCACGCTGTGGCTCGCGGCCGATGCACACGAAATGGATCTGGCGCGCGCGAAGCAGGCGACGCTCGCCGCGCACGGCGTGGCCGGCGAGTTGATCGACGCGGCGGCGCTCGCGCAACTGGAGCCGATGCTGCGCGCCGGGCTTGGCGGCGCGCTGAAGATTCCCGGCGACGCGATTCTCTATGCGCCCGTCACCGCGAACTGGCTGCTGCAGCGCGCGCCGCGCATCACGTTGCGCCGCGAGCGGGCCGTCGCGGTCGATGGCCCGAGCGTGACGCTCGCGAGCGGCGACGTGCTGCGCGCGCAGCGTGTGCTGGTGGCGAACGGCGTCGCGGCGCGCACGCTGCTGCCCGAACTGCCGCTGCGCCCGAAAAAGGGCCATCTGCTGATTACCGACCGCTATCCGGGCCACGTATCGCATCAACTCGTCGAGCTCGGCTATGCGGCGAGCGCGCACGCGAGCGACGGCACGTCGGTCGCGTTCAACGTGCAGCCACGGCCGACCGGCCAGTTGCTGATCGGCTCGTCGCGCCAGTTCGACACCGAGGACGCGCAGGTCGAGCCGCCCGTGCTCGCGCGCATGCTGCGTCGCGCGGTCGGCTACTTGCCGGATCTGGCCGACCTGAACGGCATCCGCGCGTGGACGGGTTTCCGATCCGCGAGCCCCGACGGCCTGCCGCTGCTCGGCGAGCACCCGGCGCGGCCGGGCGTGTGGCTCGCGGTCGGCCACGAAGGACTCGGCGTGACGACCGCGCCGGGCAGTGCGCGGCTCGTCGCCGCGCTGATGGCCGGCGAGCGGCCGCCCATCGATATCGAACCGTATTTGCCGGGACGCTTCCTCGCCGCGTCCTCCTTGGCCGGAGCGCTGACATGAAACGACCCCCATGCTTACTTCATTCGCTGTCGACCGGAGTTGGCGCTTCAGCGCTTACTCCGGTCCCATGCAAGGCACCGCCCGAGGGGGCCGTCAGCCGCCCACGGCCGGCTTTGCAAAGCCGGCCGGCTACGCAGGCGCAGAGCGATGCTCTGCGAATTCCCTGCTACGCCCTTGGGGCGGCCCGGTGGAGGCTGAGATGAAACGACCCCCACGCTCACTTTGTTCGCTGCCCCCCGCGGGGGCGGTCAGCCGCCCACGGCCGGCTTTGCAAAGCCGGCCGGCTACGCAGGCGCAGAGCGATGCTCTGCGAATTCCCTGCTACGCCCTTGGGGCGGCCCGGCGGAGGCTGACATGATCATTCATCTGGACGGCCGCGCGCTGACGGTGACCGACGGTGCGACCGTCGCGGCCGCCGTTGCGGCGAGCGGCGACGACACGACGCGCGTGTCGTGCACGGGTGCGGCGCGTGCGCCGCTTTGCGGGATGGGCATCTGCCAGGAATGCCGGATGACGATCGACGGCCGGCGCCGGCTGGCGTGCCAGACGCTGTGCCGCGACGGCATGCAGGTGGAGCGCACGCGATGAAACAGGAACGACCGAGCGTCGACGTCGCGATCGTCGGCGCGGGCCCGGCGGGCCTGTCGGCCGCG
>NZ_JACFYV010000260.1:0-8447 GCF_016759955.1 Burkholderia sp. KCJ3K979 | reverse complement strand
GACACCAGGTCGGGCCCGCTACAACATGGCCTGACTGACCAGCCCGTACAGCCCGACTACCGGGTCGGCCGCGCCCTCGTGTGCCGCGGCCGGCGCATTGCGAACCATCTTCGAACAGGTATCCACCTGCTTCAGTCCCTGTTCGCTCAGCCACGCCGGCAAACTGCTCCCGTCTGGCACATCGATCCGCACGAATTCGCCGTCCCGTTTCGTCAGCCAATAGCCGATCAGCGCCTTCGCATGCGCATCGTCGCCCGAACGCGGCGCAACCACCGGGCCGACCACGTAACCGCGGCCGAAGCGCCGCAGCACCGAAAACCCGACGACCTCGCCATCGCGTTCGAGCACGACGCTTTCTCCCCGCGCCTGCAACGCGGACAACAACGCTTCGCGCTCGAGGCCCGACGCACGCGCGTCGAGTTCGACGAGACGCGGCCAGTCGGCCGGCGATCCGGCGCGCAGCCGCTCGCCATCGGGCACGGCCACCGCGGCGGGCCGATCCACGTTCCCCTGATACTGGCTCAGCGATCCGCACACGTTGAATCCGAGTTTCTCGTAGAGCGGTCGACCGGCCGGCGTCGCGTGCAGAAACGTGATGCGCGGCCCCAGCTCATCGAGGAGCGTCTCCATCAGTTTGCGGCCGATTCCCCGGCCCTGATGCGCGTCGGAGACGATCACGTGCCCGATCGCCGCGCGATCCGCACCGTACTTCCAGCACATCGCCGTGCCGATGACCACGCCGTTTTCCTCGGCCGCGAACGCGATCGACGTGTCGGCGGAAAACTGCCAGTCTTCCGCCCGGAACGGCCAGCGCAGCGCGATGGAAAGCGCATGGGCAGCGGGGACGTCCGCTGCGGTGAATCTGCGGTAGTGAAGCGCCGACGTCGCGTCGCGCTCCTTCACTTCATGTTCCTGGTTCATCAAGCGTCCTTTCAAATGATGTTCTCGTGCGACACGGCACGTCAGAAAAATACGCAGTGACCACATCGAAGCGGCTAAAAATTGCACGGCGCTCCCCGGCTGGCATGAATGCCCGACGATCAGGAAGCACGCCGTTCCCGGACCTGACGCCCGATCAACCAGACGTCAGCCGGTTTCCACGCCGCTCCGAAGCATCACGCCGATCGCGTGAAGTATTGCTGCGCCAACGCGACCCAATACCGGACGCCGGCCGGAATGATGTCGTCGTTGAAGTCGTATTTCGGGTGATGCAGCGCCGGTGAGGCCGCGCCATCCTGCGCATTGCCGATCAGCACGTAAGCGCCCGGCCGCTCCTCCAGCATGAAGCCGAAGTCCTCGGACGTCATGTTCGGCGGCACGTCGGGAGACAGGCGCTCGTCGCCGAACGTATCGCGAATCACCGCTTCGCACAGCGCCGTCTCGGCCGGCGTGTTGACCGTCGCCGGGTAGTACTGGAAAAACTCCACGTCGACCTGCGCGCCATAGGCCCCCGCGAGCCCTTCGCACGCGAGCCGCACGTCGCGCTGCAGCTTCTGCTGCAAGGCCGACGACAGCGTGCGGATCGTGCCGCGCAGCTCGGCGGTGTCGGGAATCACGTTGTCCGTCGTGCCTGCATGAAACATGCACACGGAAATGACCGCCGGGTCGACGGGGTCCTTGTGCCGCGCGGCGATGGTCTGACACTGCAGCACCATCGAGCACGCGAGCGGCACCGGATCGATGCCCAGATGCGGCTGCGCCGCGTGCGCGCCCTTGCCCGTCACCGTGATCCTGAAGCGCGAGCCGGCGGCCATGATCGCGCCGGTGCGCAACCCGAAATGCCCGGCCGGCAACCCGGGCCAGTTGTGCATGCCGAATACCGCTTCCGTCGGGAATTGCTCGAACAGCCCGTCGTCGATCATCCTGCGCGCGCCCGCGCCGCCCTCTTCGCCCGGCTGAAACACGAAATGGACGGTGCCGGGCAACTGCGGCAATTCCTTCAGCACGCGCGCGGCGCCGAGCAACATCACGGTATGGCCGTCATGGCCGCACGCATGCATGATCCCGTGCGAGCACGACGCATGCGCGAAGTCGTTGGCTTCGTGGATCGGCAACGCGTCCAGATCGGCGCGCAGCACGATGCCGCGGCCCGGATCGGCGCCGGCCAGGCTCGCGACC
Organism: Burkholderia sp. KCJ3K979; assembly: GCF_016759955.1. Classification (NCBI taxonomy): domain Bacteria; kingdom Pseudomonadati; phylum Pseudomonadota; class Betaproteobacteria; order Burkholderiales; family Burkholderiaceae; genus Burkholderia; species Burkholderia sp. KCJ3K979. The sequence continues at coordinate 6,329 of NZ_JACFYV010000260.1, read as the reverse complement.
ACGCCCGTGCCACCCAGCCCGCGCGACACCGCGTAACCGAGCGCTTCAAGCTCGCGGGCCACGACGTCGGCCGTCCGGTGTTCCTCGAATCGCAACTCGGGATGCGCATGCAGGTCGCGGCGCAGCTTCGCCCAGTGCGCACGGTGCGCGTTCAACGACGTGTCGGGGATGATGGCGTTTTCCAATCTCGGCACCCTTGCAAAGCCAACCGGTTCAAATCACGACTGCCGCATCGCGCGCGGCAGCCGCCTCAATCATAAAAGCCCAGGACAGACTTGACCTCCATATACTCCGCCATTCCTTCGATCCCGTACTCGCGGCCGTTGCCCGACTGCTTGTATCCGCCGAACGGCGCCTGAGGGTCCCATGCCGGGTAGTTCAGATGCACCTGCCCGGCCCGGATACGCGCGGCCACCGCCCGCACGCGCGCCATGTCGGTGCCCTGCACGTGCGCGCCGAGCCCGTATACCGTGTCGTTCGCGATCGCGACCGCTTCTTCCACGGTGTCGTAAGGCAGGATCGCGAGCACCGGGCCGAAGATCTCCTGCTGCGCGATCGCCATGTCGGTGCGCACGTCGGAGAAGATCGTCGGCCGCGCATAGAAGCCCTTGTCGAGGCCCGCCGGCCGGCCGGGGCCGCCGGCGATCAGCTTCGCGCGTTCGTCGATGCCCACGTCGATCATCTGCGCGACCCGGCCGAACTGCGCGCGATTGGCCAGCGGCCCGTGCGTCGTGGCTTCGTCGAACGGATCGCCGACGACGAGCGTTTGCATCGCCGCGACGGCCAGTTCCTCGACCGCGCCGAGCACGGTGCGCGGCACGATCATGCGGGTCGGCGCGCTGCACGATTGCCCCATGTTGCGGAACGCGGCGGCCACGCCCGGCGGGATCGCGCGCGACAGGTCCGCATCCGGCAACACGACGTTAGGCGACTTGCCGCCCAGCTCCTGCGCGACGCGCTTGACGGTCGTTGCCGCCGCCTGCGCGACGAGCACGCCGGCCCGCGTCGATCCGGTGATCGACACCATGTCGACTTCCGGATGCGACGACAGCGCGGCCCCCACCGTTTCGCCGCTGCCGCTCACGAGGTTGAATACGCCGGCGGGCACGCCCGCGTCGGCGACCACTTCCGCGAACAGCAGTGCGCTGAGCGGCGACAGCTCGCTCGGCTTCAGCACCACCGTGCAGCCTGCCGCGAGCGCCGGCCCGACCTTCGCGGTGATCTGATAGATCGGCCAGTTCCACGGCGTGATCAGCGCGCATACGCCGATCGGCTCGCGCACGACCGCGGTCGTCCCGCGCCGCTCGACGAACGGGTAGCTCGCGAGGTTGTCGCGTGCGACGCGGATGTGTTCGGCCGCGAGCGGTACATGCGCGCCGCGTGCATAGCCGATCGGCGCGCCCATCTCCAGCGCGAGCGCCGTGGCGAACAGCTCGGCGCGTTCCAGGATCAACGCATGGATGCGGTCGAGCAGCGCCGCGCGTTCCTGCGGCGACGTCGCGGACCAGCGTTCGAACGCATTGCGCGCGGCCTGCACCGCGCGGTCGGCGTCGCGCGCGCTGCCGAGCGGGATCTCGCACAGCGTGTCCTCGGTGGACGGGCTGATGACCGCGAACCGGTCGCCGCCGTCAGGCAGCACCCAGTCGCCGTCGATGAAGAAGCGATCGAGCCTTCCGGCTTGCATCAGGTGAACAACAGGGGAATTCATTGCAGCGTGTCCTTGAGTCGATACCAGGCGCCGACGAACGGCAGGAACCAGGGTTTGCCGAAGTGGCCCGGAATCGCGGGCCAGTCGAAACCTTTCCATGGGTTGAGGTCGGCGCGTCCGTCCATGATCTCGGCCATCAACGTGCCCATCAGCGTAGCCATGTGCGTGCCGTGGCCGCTATAGCCCATCGAGTAATACACGCCGTCGCGTTCGCCCGCGCGCGGCAGGCGGTTGGCCGTCATGTCGACCATTCCGCCCCAGCAGTAGTCGATGCGTACGGCGGCCAGCTCGGGAAACACGGCGGCCATCTGCTGCCGCAGGATTGCCCCGCTCTTTTCGTCCGAACGCGGATTCGACGCGGCAAAACGCGCGCGCCCGCCGAACAGCATCCGGTTGTCGGGCGTGGCGCGAAAGAAATTCACGAAGTTCTTCGTGTCGGTGACCATCCGGCGCGTCGGCAGCAAGCGGTCGAGCAGGTCGTTCGGCAACGGCTCGGTGACGATGATGAACGCGCCGACCGGCACGATCCGGCGGCGCACCCAGCCGAACGGCCCGACCTGCGAAATGCCGCTCGCGAGCAGCACCTGGCGCGCGCGAATCTCGCCGAGCGGTGTTTGCACCGCGTACGCGCCGCCGGCTTGCCGCTGCAGGCCGAGCACCGGCGCCTGTTCGAGCATGTGCGCGCCGCGGGCTTGCGCGGCGCGCGCGAGGCCGCGCACATAACGGCCGACATGCATTCCCGCGCTCTTGCCGAACAGCAGCCCGCCGTGATAACGGTCCGAGCCGATCTCGTCGCGCAGTTCCGCCTTCGTGACCAGGCGCGTGTCGGGGTCCACACTCGCCGCGAGCAGTGCCTGGCTGCGCACGAGCTTGTCGTAGTGCTCGGGCTTCGCTGCGAGCTTCAGCTTGCCGCGGCGCACGAAATCGCAATCGATCGACTCCTCCCTGACCAACCGCTCGACCGTGTCGACGCCCGCATCGAACGCGCGATAGAGCCGGTTGGCCAGCTCCGTGCCGATGCGCTGCGACAGCGATGCGTAGTCCTGCGCGAAGCCGTTGTTGCACATGCCGCCGTTGCGCCCGGACGCCGCCTGCCCGACGGTGCCCGCCTCGCAGACGATCACCCGCGCGCCTTTCTTGGCCAGCGCCAGTGCGGCGGCCGAACCGGTGATCCCGCCGCCGACCACCACCACGTCGCAACTTCCGTCGCGCAACTCCGGCGAGCTGCTCGCGAATGGCTCCGACGTATCGAGCCAGTAGGAACTGAAACGCATCAGGCACTCCCAAGCTGTCGCACCGCACCACACCGCGCTGTCGGGCCGGCGAACGTTCGTCGCACGACCCCGCCGCGCGTACGAGCCGGATCGAAGCGCCTCGTCCAGAGGCTGCCTTCCCGGCCGCGTAACGGCCTTGCACTAGAACTAGAAATCCGCGACCTTGCCCCAGGCGGACTCGCTGAACCGGCCGGGCCGGTACGGCGTCGGGTCCACGAACGGCTCCGCACCGGACGCGAGATCGGCGATCAGGTGCCCGGCGCCCGGGCCGATCCCGAAGCCGTGCCCCGAGAAGCCCGCCGCGAGGATCAGCCCCGGCACGCCCGGCACTTCGCCGATGCCCGGCACGCCGTCCGGCGTGCTGTCGACGAAGCCGGCCCACGCGTGCGTGATCGTCGCTTCGCGCAGCTCGGGCAACAGTTCGGACGCGCGGCGGTACGTTTCGGCGACCGTCGGCATGTCGGGCTTCGGATCGAGAATGCGCACCGCTTCCATCGGCGTCGGCGCATCGAGGCGCCAGCGCTTCAACGTTTCATGACCGCCGCGTACGCCTTCGAGGCCGCCCGGCAGCAGGTTGCGCCAGCGCTTCGCGAACATCGGCACGAATTGCGGCGCGAAGCGCAGGAACTGCGGCGTCGGGTCCACGCGCGCGCGGCCGCTGATCGCCAGTGCATAGCGTCCGTCGCAGCGGCGCGTAATGGATACACCGGACGTATACATCGCACCCGGCAGCGGCGTGTCAACGGGCGACACGCTCAGGATCGACTGACGGATCGACGCCTGCGGAAACCGGATGCCGAGCTGGCGGCAGAACGACGACGCCCATGCGCCGCCGGCCATCACCGCCGTCCGGGTCTTGATGACGCCCGCTTCGGTGACGACGCCCGCGACGCGGCCGCCTTCGAGCTCGATGCCGCGCGCCGCGCAGTGCTGGTGGACGCTGCCGCCCAGCTTGATCAGCGCGGCGGCCACGGCCGGCGCGGCCTTTCCCGGGTCGGCCGTGCCGTCGGTCGGCGAGAAGACGCCGCCCTTCCACTGCCGCCCCGTCGCCCGTCCGCGCTCGGCGGCCTGCTTGCTGTCGAGCATGTACGTGGTCACGCCCGCGGTCTTCGCGAATTCGCCCCAACTGGCCCAGCGGGACAGCTCGGCTTCGTCATTGCTGAGATACAGCAGCCCGCAGCGATGAAAGCCCGTGTCTTCTCCGGATTCGGCAGCGAATCGTTCCCACAGATCGATGCTCTTGCTCGCCATCGGCAACTCGCGCGCATCGCGGTTCTGCTGCCGGCACCAGCCCCAGTTGCGGCTCGACTGTTCGGCGCCGATGCGCCCCTTCTCGACGAGCGCGACCGACAGCCCGCGCCGGGCCAGATAGTAGGCGGTGAAGACGCCGATGATGCCGCCGCCGATCACGACGACGTCGGCCGCGGCCGGCGGCGTGGACAAGGTTTCGATATGGCGCAGCGGAGGGGACATGCTCAGTCTCGTTCGGTGGAAGGTTTGACGTTCTGCATCACGTAGAACTTCGCCACGCGTTCGCTGCTTTCCCACCCGATCGACGCGCCGCGCGGCACGAACAGCGCATCGCCGGCACCGACCGACTGCACGCTGCCGTCGGGCGCCGCGAAGCGGACGCCGCCGTCCAGCAGGAACATGAACTCGTTGGCGCGATGCGGCCGGACGATCCGGTGATACGGTGTCGAATCCCACGTGCCCGCGCAGTATCCGGCTGCGTCGTCGGTGAACACGTTGTCGCTGCGGCATTGCGGCGCAGGGCCGAGCAATACCTCGGCCGGCAGCGTGGCGGACGGCTTGAAATCCGCGTCGGCGTACAGCGCAACGACGCCTTGCTTCGTCGGTGTCTCGCACGCTGCCGAGCAGAACGTCAGCAGCACGGGCGATGGCGCGACGATGCGCAGCGCGGTGCCGCAGCCGATCACGGCGCCTTGCCCCGGGCCGACCACCAGCGGTGCGGCCCCGGCCGCTTCGAGCGTCAGCTCGCCTTCGACGACGACGAGGGTTTCGATGTGCGGAAAGCTCGACACGTCCAGCTCGCCGGCGAAGCGGATACGCCCCGCGGCCATCGCGTCGGGGCCTTCCCACGCGATCTCGCGATGCGACGCGAACGGATCGCTCGCGCCGAACGCCTGCTGGCGGAATGCGGTGGAAGACGGTGCGCCGTCGGCCCGGTGCAACACGAAAACTGCGGTCATTTCTGCTCCTGTGCGGTGCGTGGCGGCCTGGTTCAACGCCGTCACGCGATATCGGAAATCGTCGTTCGCCGGCTCTTCTGCCGGACATCCTCGGCGGGGCATGTCGTCCATGCGTGCGCTTACGCCGCGTGGCACGACGCTTCGCGGCGTTCGGTGCGCAGGCGCGCCGACGGCGTTCGTACCGGTACGCCGCCGGTTCGGGCAACCACGTAATCGCGCGGCGTGATCCCGAGCACGCGCCGGAAATGCCGGCACAGATGGCTCTGATCGAAGAAGCCGACGTCGGTCGCGACGACCGACGGCGCGAGACCGGCGCGCAACAGGTCCTGCGCCCGCCGTATCCGCACGAGACACAGATACCGGTGCGGCGACAGCCCGGTTTCGCTGCGAAAGCGCGCGGTGAAACGCGACACGCTCAAGCCGGCCACCGCCGCGAGCGTGTCGAGGTTCAGCGGCTGCGCGAACGACGCGTCGATCGTGCGCAGCACGTCGCCGATCGCCGGCGAGACGGGCCGCGCGACACGCGGCGAGACGGGCCGCGCGACACGCGGCGAGCCAACGAATTGCACTGTCATATCGAGTTCTCCCGGCGCTCGCTTCAATGCAGGAAATCCTGCATCCGGTAATACGCGCCGACGAGCGGCAGGAACCACGCGTGTCCGAAATGGCCCGGTATCGCCGGCCATTCGAGCTCGCGCCACGGGTTCGACGCGGCCGCGCCATACAGCACGTCGGCCATCACGCGGCCCATGTGCACCGACATCTGCACGCCGTGACCGCTGTAGCCCATCGAGTAATAGAGTCCGTCGTGCTGGCCCGCGCGCGGCAGCCGGTCGGCGGTGATGTCGACCAGCCCGCCCCAGCAGTAGTCGAGGCGCACGTTGGCCAGCTCGGGGAAATAGCCGGCCATGCCGGCGCGCAGGATGTCGCCGCTCTTCGCATCGGAGCGCGGGCTCGACATCGCGAAACGCGCGCGGCCGCCGAACAGCAGCCGGTTGTCGGGCGTCACGCGGAAGTAGTTGCCGATCTGGCGCGACGTCACGTACGCACGGCGATGCGGAAACAGCCGGTTCAACTGCAAGTCGGGCAGCGGCTCGGTCACGACGATGAAGCTGCCGACCGGCGCGATGCGTCGCC
>NZ_JACFYV010000025.1:0-53975 GCF_016759955.1 Burkholderia sp. KCJ3K979 | reverse complement strand
CTGACACACTGGCCGCCCCGCGCCGCGCGATCTCGCTCACCCGCCACTTCGCGTCGCTGCCGCATCGCTTCCTGCACGGCCGTTACCTGCTGCCGTGCGACGTTCGCCTGCCCACGCACACGGTCGTGCAGGGCAACCTGATCGTCGAAGGCGCGCTCGTCCTCGGCGAGGGCTGCGTGCTGCGCGGCAGCGTCAAGGCGCATCGCGTCGAACTCGAACGTCATGCGTTGCTGCACGGCGCGGTATTCGCGCGCGACGACGTGTTGCTCGCCCACGCGAGCTGCATCGACGGCGTCGTGTCGGCCGGCGGCCTGCTGCGCCTGACGGGGGCGCGCATCGGCGTCGCCGGTCACCCGGTCAGTGCGTGCGCGCGCGACGTCTCGATCATCAATCATGCGTGCGTGCATGGCGATCTCGTGGCGTGGCGCAGCGGCTGGTTCCACACATCCCGTTAAGGAGCGCCTCATGTCCGATCGCCCCAGCCATCGCGGCCCGCGCGTGCCGGTTGCCACTCTCGCGATGCTGTGCGGCGTCGCCTTCGGCGCGCCCGCGGCGCTGGCGGAGCAGCCGGACGATGCCGCCGCCACGCCGGCCGTGCAGCCTCCGGAGCCCGCGACCGTCATCACGCCACGGATGCGCGACGAGTCGATGTTCGTGCGCGTGGACGCCGAAGGCCTGCCGGACGGCGTGCCGCTCGCCGAATTCACGCCCGAGGATACGAACCGGCCGCCGCTGCCCGATGCAGTCGTCACGCATGTGCAGGCGCCGCAGGAATCGCACACCGAATTGACGCTCGGCTATTCGAACGCACACCTGACGCACGGCTACGGCGACTGGTACGGCGTGCATCTGCGCGGCGTCTACCAGGATGGCGGCCGCACCGTGCTCGGCGAACTGGCGCAACTGCACCGCTTCGGCGAGAACACGCAGCTCGGCGCGCTGACCTACGTGCAGGACCTCGGCCCCGACTGGTTCGGCGGGATCGGTTTTTCCGGCACCACATCGGGCACGATCCTGCCGAGTGCGCGCGTCGACGTGTCGATCAACCGCAAGCTATTGTCCGATCGTTCGCTGGTCGTGTCGCTCGGCGCCGGCTACGCATGGAACCGCAGCGGCCACCGTGATCAGCTGTATCACGCGGGCGTGATCTGGTATGCGTTGCCGAAGTGGATTTTCGAGGCGGGCGCGAACTATACGGTCGATTCACCCGGATCGGTGAAGGCGCCGGCGTACTACGGCGCCGTCACCTACGGCGAGGTCGGCAAGAGCGTGATCGTGCTGCGCGGCGGCGTCGGCCGCGAGGCGTATCAGGTCACCGGGTCCGGCACGCAGATCGCGGATTTCCGCAGCCACGAGATCACCGCGAAATGGCGCTACTGGTTCACGCGCAAGTGGGGTACGCAGCTCGAATTCGACTATTACCACAACCCTTACTACTCACGAATCGGCGGCGAGCTCAGCGTCTTCTATCGCTGGTAGCCGGGCGGGCGCCATGCAGACGCATCCCGTCCGTCCTCCCGTCGATCGTTCGCTGCGCACCCACGCGCATCCGCAGCGCTGGCTGTCGTCGATCGCGCTGCTGACGCCCGCGCTGTATGCGTCGCTGTGGTTCGGCTTGCCGCTGGCGTGGCGCTACTGGCGCGCGGTCATGGCGTGGGGCGCGCACCAGCTCGATCCGGCGCTTCACGTGATCGTGATCGGTTACCCGCCCGACGCACCGCGCGTGCCGCTGCTGTCGATCGACGTCGCGGCCCGCATGCCGGGCGGCATGCTGCTGGCCGCCACCACCGCGCTCTGCGCGACCGGCTTCGCCGCATCGTTCATCCGGCGGGCGAACTGGTTGCCTGTTGCATATCTGTTACGTATCGCGAGCTTCACCCAGTTGCTGATCTGCGCGTACTTCTGGCTCGCGCCCGGCACGTTTCCGTATGTCCCGCAATTGCACCTGCGCGACATGTTCGTGCTGCACGGCGCGGCGATCGCAGTGATCCCGCTGGTGATGGCCGCGCTGTACTACCCGCTCGATTTCTCGCTGCTGCAAAAAGCCGTCGCGTCGCTGCTGGTGCTCGGCTACTTCGTGTTCGCGCTGCCGTTCGTGATGCTGCTGCACGCGACGATCATCCATCACGGCTCGCTGCTGTTCTTGCCGTTCTGCTATTTCCTGCTCGGCGGGCCGCTGCTGATCGGCCTGCTGGTCACGCTCTATACCTACTGCGCAAGCTGGCCCGGCGCACTGACGCGCGATCGCGATTCCGTCTGCTGATAGCGCGTTCAAACGCGCCGTATCAGCGATGAAACGAATCCGCCGCGTTTCCGGCCCTGCCGCCCGGCCCGCATCGCAGGAAGCCAGCAGGACCGGGCCTCCTGCGCCAATGGCACGTTGTTCGCTTCTTTCAATACGTCGCATCGAGTCCTCTCATCGGCGAAGGCAGCGCGGCGCCCCGGCGCCCTGGCGCGATCCGTCCGCCGTCGACATGCACCGCTCGATACCCGACGAACCGGACAGCCGCACACACCTACGGGGCTGGATTGGTCGACCTGGCGGCATGCGCGTTCCGGCTGCCGCACGCCCCCATTCCTTGAGCGAGGAGCACACCATGTTGGCAAAGTCAGGCAAGTTCTTGCGGATCCTGTTCGCGCTGTTCGCGCTCGCGTTCGCATTCAGTCCGGGCGGCGTTCAGGCGGCCACCAACCAGCTTCTCCTGTTGGTGCCCGATACGCTGACGCTGCCCGATTCGCGCGTGTCCGCATGGCTCGACAGTGCGCAGGAAGAAGGGCTGCAGATCACGGTGATGACCGACAGCCAGTTCATGGCGGCCGGCGCGTCGCTGTCGCAGTATCCGGGCCTGATCCTGCCCGACCAGGTGCATACGACAGCCGCCGATGCGCTCGTGACGGCGATCCAGAACTACGCACTGAACGGCGGCAAGGTGATGCTCGTCTACGATTTCGGCGTGCTGAATTCGGCCGGCTTCTACGTCAGCCCGAAATCGCGCTTCAGCAGCATGGTCGGTGTGGACTATGTGCTGTATGACCAATACGGCGGCAACATGATCGGCCTCGGCAACGTGACCGGCATGAGCAGCTGGCTGCGCACGCTCCAGGTGCCTCCCGGCAAGTCGATGGCATGGACCACGGCTTCGTCGAGCACCACGACCACGACCGCGACCGCACTCGCTTCGACGAGCACCTCGGGCACGTCGACGAACGCGTCGTCAGGCAGCGCGCAGTTCCTGGCCGCCAGCCCGTCGAACCCGGGCGGCCTCGCCAATTACAACCACGACGCATGGTTCAAGTACACGACGCCGCCCACGGGCAGCGGCGTGCTGAACCAGACAACTCCGAAGCTGACCGGCACCGTGACCGGCAAGCTGAAGAAGACCACGACGTATTCCGCCAATTCGCTCCTGAGCACGTCGACCGGCAAGACGGCCAACACGCTCGCGTCGACGCTGGCCACCACCAGCGACACGCTCGAAGGCATCTCCGGCTACGTGTACGGCTTCCTCACCTATCCGAGCTTCGTCACGCAGGGGACGTACACCGGCACGACGATCCTGACCTCGCCGACCTTCGGGCTGGTGTCCGGCTACAACACGTACGGCAACGGCGGCGTGCTGTTCGTCAACCTGCCGCTCGCCTACCTCGACGGCCAGACCGACGGCATGCTGATTCACGGCTACCTGCATTATTTCGGCACGCAGATGCTGAACCTGCCGTCACTGTCGCCGCTGCCGAAGGCGATGGCCGGGCTCGTGTTCAACTGGCACTTCTGCGCGGGCGACCAGATCCAGCCGGCGCTGCAACTGAAGAACCTCGGCGTATGGAACAACGGGCCGTTCTCGCTCGTGATCACGGCCGGGCCGGATGAAGCAACCTTCGGCGACGGCAACGGCATCAATCTCGCGAACAACCCGACCGCGCAGAGCCTCCTGAGGTATTTCGTGTCCAAGGGCCATCGCGTCGGCAGCCACGGCGGCTGGATTCACGATTACTGGGGAGCGAATGCGAGCGAAACGAACGCGAGCACGTTCACGCAGTACCTCGTGATGAACCATCAGGCCGTCCAGGCCACGACCGGCCAGCCGGACGTCGAGTACGCGGCGCCGGAAGGCAACACGCCGACCTGGTCGGTCAACTGGCTCGAAAGCAACGGCTTCAACGGCTACTACTTCACCGGCCACACCGGCTCGGCACCGACCCGCGCATACCGCAACGGCGCGTTGCTGAACCCCGGCCTGTGGGCGTACCCCGTGATGCCGTTCGGCAAGTACGCGACGTTCGAGGAGTTCCAGCAATACGCGGTGCCGACGGCCGACGTCAACAACTGGTACGCATCCCTGATGAACTTCGTCGTCGCGAACCGCACGAGCCGGCTGATCTATGCGCATCCGCTGGGCGCGTCGTCCTACACGTCGACGTTGTCCGCGATCTTCTCGCAAGCCAATACGCTGAAACTGACGGGTCAGTTCAAGTGGTACACGATGAGTGACATCACGACCTTCGATCGTGCACGCCTGAACGTCACGTGGTCGGCCACCGACACGGGCAGCGGCTGGACGTTCGCCGCCAGCCATCCGACCAGCCTCGCGAACATGACGTGGCTGCTGCCGAAGAAGGGCTTCGCGCTGCCGATCATCACGCAAGGCTTCGGCAGCGTCGTCATCACCGACTCGACGTACTGGCTCGTGACCGCGAACAGCGGCACCAGTCTCAAGTTCACCAGCGCCAAGGTACACTGAGCCGCGACATCGACACACCCGCCGGCGCGCGGCGCGGCCAACGCCGCGCGCGGCGGGATTTGCGCAGGACCATCGCGCAGGAGCCCCCCATCATGAACAGGCCCGCGCTTTTCCCGGCCGCACGCGCACGCGTGGCGGCCACCGCCCGGCTATGCCGCCTGTGGTGCGTCGCCTGCTGTGTCGCCGCGTGCGGCGTCGCGCTGCAGGCGAGTGCCGCCGAACTCCAGCTCAACGGACTCTACCAACGCCCCGACGGCGCGATCACCGTGCGCCTGAACGGCGCCGGCATCGATCCTTATTTCGCGGCGAAGGCGCTGCTCGGCGCCGCAGACGCCGGGCTCGACGCCCATCAGGCCGCGCTCGCCTGGATCGCGTGGCTGCTGCCGCGCCAGCGCCCGGACGGCGGGTTCGATCGCTACTGCGTGAAGAGCGGCCAGTACAGCTCATGCGCCGAAGCCGACGCCGACGATGCGATGATGGCGACCTGGATCGAACTGCTCGCCCGCTTCGCGCCGCCCGAGGGCCTGCCCGCCGCATGGGAACTCAGCCTCGATCGCGCGGCCGCGCATCTGGACGCGCTGCTCGGCAAGCCCGCGGGCGTCTATCAGATCTCGTCGACGCTGCACGTCGCGCTGCTGATGGACAACGTCGAGGTCCACAGCGCGTTCCAGGCGCTCGCCGCGTATTACGTCCGGCATGGCGACGCCACGCGCGCCGGCCCGTGGGGCCAGCGCGCCGACCGGCTCGCGTCCGCGATCCTGAAGGTGTTCTGGCGCGGCACGCAGTCCGGCTTTCGCGCGAGCACGCAGCGCATCAGCGACACGACGTTCTATCCGGCGAAAGTCGCGCAGGTCTTTCCGCTTCTTTCCGGTATTCAGGTTCCCCAGCAATCGAACGAGACGATCTACGCGCAGTGGATGCAGAAGTACGGCAAGACCTGGCTGCAACTCGCCAGCTCCGATTATCCGTGGGGCTTGATCGCACTGGTCGCATTCAAGATGAACGACATGAACACGGTCGCGTGCTGGCATGCACGATCGGGGCCGTACCGGCACGGCGCGCACTGGAACGTACTGGAGGAGGCGCTTTACCTGGCATTCGAAAGCCGGATGGCCGACCCGGTCGCACCCGCTCGATGCGGCTTCACGACGGCGGCGACAACGGAGACCGCGTCACGCTGATCCACGCGTGCGCACGGTCCGGGGAAATCTACAGGGAAGGAGACGTGTCATGTGTGGCATCGTCGGCGCGGTCGCGCAACGGGATATCGTCCCGATTCTGATCGAAGGTTTGCGCCGCCTCGAATATCGCGGCTACGATTCATGCGGGGTGGCGACCGTCGTCGACGGCCAGGCACGCCGCGAGCGCAGCATGTCGCGCGTCGCCGATCTCGACGCCCACGTGCGCAGCGCCGGCCTCGCCGGCAGCACCGGCATCGCGCACACGCGCTGGGCAACCCACGGCGCGCCCGCGACGTGCAACGCGCATCCGATCTTCTCGCGCGACGAAATCGCGCTGGTGCACAACGGCATCATCGAGAACCATGAAACGTTGCGCAAGCAACTGTCCGACGAGCACTACGAATTCGACGGCCAGACCGACACCGAGGTGGTCGCGCATCTGATCCACAGCAAGTATCGCGGCGACCTGCTCGCCGCCGTGCGCGATGCGACCTCGCAACTGCACGGCGCCTACGCGATCGCGGTGTTCAGCAAGCACGAGCCGCAGCGGCTGATCGGCGCGCGGGCCGGCTCGCCGCTCGTCGTCGGCGTGAAGGACGGCGAATGCTTTCTCGCGTCCGATGCGCTCGCGCTCGCCGGCATCACCGACCGCTTCATCTTTCTCGAGGAAGGCGACATCGTCGAACTGACGCCGGGCGGCGTGCGGGTACTCGATCGCACCGGCGCGCCGATCGAACGCGCGATACAAACCATTTCGTCCGTGCAGGGCGTGGTCGAGCTCGGCCCCTACCGGCACTTCATGCAGAAAGAAATTTTCGAGCAGCCGCAGGCCGTGGCCGCGACGATCCCCGATGCCGGGCTGTTCGATCCCGCCGTATTCGGCCCGGACGCCGCGCGCGCGTTCGAGCAGATCGACAACGTGCTGATCCTCGCGTGCGGCACGAGCCACTACTCCGGCCTGACCGCACGCCGCTGGCTCGAGACGATCGCACGCATCCCCGCGCAGGTCGAGATTGCGAGCGAATACCGTTACAGCGATGCGCTCGCGATGCCCAATACGCTGGTGGTCAGCGTGTCGCAATCCGGCGAGACCGCCGACACGCTCGCCGCCCTCAAGTACGCGCAGGCGCTCGGCCACATCGACACGCTGGCGATCTGCAACGTGCCGACCAGCGCGATGATGCGCCAGACCGGCCTGCGCTTCCTGACGCGGGCCGGCCCGGAAATCGGCGTCGCGTCGACCAAGGCGTTCACGACGCAGCTCGTCGCGCTGTTCATTCTCGCGGTGACGCTCGGGCGACTGCGCGGCTACGTCGACGATGCGCAACTCGCGCGCTATACGACGCAGTTGCGGCGCCTGCCCGGCGCGCTCGAAGACGTGCTGGGGCTGGAGTCGCAGATCGCGCGCTGGGCGGCGGAATTCTCGCAGCATGAAAACGCGCTGTTTCTCGGGCGCGGGCTGCACTACCCGATCGCGCTCGAAGGCGCGTTGAAGCTGAAGGAGATTTCGTATATCCACGCGGAAGCGTACCCGGCGGGCGAGCTGAAACACGGGCCGCTCGCGCTCGTCACGCACACGATGCCCGTTGCGACGATCGCGCCGAACGATGCGCTGCTCGAAAAGCTCAAGTCGAACATGCAGGAAGTGCGGGCGCGCGGCGGACAGCTTTACGTGTTCGCGGATGCCGATACGCGGATCGACAACGGCGAAGGCGTGTCGGTATTGCGGATGCCGGATTATTACGGGTTGCTGTCGCCGATTCTGCACGTCGTGCCGTTGCAGTTGCTCGCGTATCACGCGGCGTGCTTGCGCGGCGCGGATATCGACAAGCCGAGGAATCTCGCGAAATCGGTGACGGTGGAGTGATGCGCTCGCGTAATCCGGGGTGGCCCCGGGAAGATCGCCCAGTGATCAAACTGGCCCGCCCTACACGATTCGAACGTGTGACCTACGGCTTAGAAGGCCGTTGCTCTATCCAACTGAGCTAAGGGCGGTCGGGGGAGAAAAGACATGGCCTGACACGGACCGCATTCGGCATCGGGGTTTTGAGCAACAACAACTCAAAGCCCCGAAACAAAACGGGCCCGACACGAAGCCGAGCCCGAAATTATACCCGATCATCGCGCCAGATCACGCGAGATCGGCGCCGCCGCATCAAACCGGCTGCGGATGCAGCATGAACCAGCCGAGACAGAACACGCCGGCGATCACGCAATACACGCCGAACGACGCGAGCCGGCCGCGCCCTTCGAAATAGCGCATCAGGAACCGCACGCTCAGGTACGCGGCGATCGCCGTCAGCACGCCGCCGAGCAGTGCGTCCGCGAGCTGGTCGCGCGCATGGAACAGCTTCGGCAGTTCGAGCACGCCCGCGGCAAAGATGATCGGCGTGCCGAGCAGAAACGAGAATTCCGCCGCCTTTTCCGCCGTCAGCCCGGCCACATTGCCGGCAATCATCGTCAGCCCGCTGCGCGAGAAGCCCGGAATCAGCGCGCCGATCTGCGCGAGCCCCACGAAGAACGCCTGCTTGAACGTCATTTTCTCGGGCGCCTGATGCGCGCGGCTGCGCTGGATGCGATCGCCGAGCCACAGCAACACGCCGTTGACGATCAGCGCGATCGCGACGATCCGCAGATCGTGAAACACGCGCTCGATGCGCTTCTCGAGCAGCAGCCCGACGATGCCGGTCGGGATCGTGCCGATGATCAGCGCCCACATCAGGTGGCCGTCGTCGTTCTTGCGGCCGCCGAGCTGCGCGAAGAAACCGCCGATCAGCGCGATCCAGCGCGCGCGGAAATACCACAGCAGCGCCAGCGCGGTGCCGAGGTGGAGTGCGACGAGGAACGGCAGCAGTTGCGGCGCGTGCTTGTCGATGTGCATGCCGAACAGCGCCGGCACGAGCAGCGTATGGCCAAGGCTGCTGACGGGGAAGAGTTCGGTGACGCCCTGCAGGACGCTCAGGAATACCAGAAACCAGAGGCTCACGCGTCGGTCCTTTTAGTGAAGATTAAGCGGGAAGGAAGGCGGACGACGCGATGCGCGTCCTGGAAAACGCGCCCCGATTATGCCGAGCCCGGATTACTGCGCCAAGGCATTTGGCAGGATATTGCGGCGCTGCACACAAACGCTTGCAATTTGTAAGCGCCCAGAAAGCAAAAAGCCCGCCATTTGCATGGCGGGCCTGTCGACTTCGGCAGAAATTGCCGTCAGCGGCCGAGCTGATAGAAAAATAATACCGTGCTGCCGGTAAACATGCCGAACAGTGCGATTCCCATTGCCATTGCCAGATCCATGGCCCCCTCCACGAAGTGTCATGACCCGGCAACATCACCGGTTTAGAGGCATTATCGCGACCGTCGACAATGTTAAAAACTCGCAATTTCCCGAGAAGGGTTTTCCCCGACCGACTGCGGCCCGATAATGGAACGCCCGTTGCTCCCGTCACCCGCCCAACCCGATTCGCCATGCCGATCTTCCAGCAACACGACATTCACGAACTTCACGCCGGCCCGTCGCTCGTCCGGGTCGCCCCGCAATTCGGCGGCCGCCTGCTGTCCTGGCACGTCGATGGCGAACCGGTGATCTTCTGGCCGGAAACCGCCGACTGGAGCAACCTCGCCCGCGTGCGCGGCGGCAATCCGCTGCTGTTCCCGTTCCTCGGCCGCCACCGCGTCGACGGCGAGATCGGCCGCTGGCGCGACGCCGCCGGCGTGGTCCGCGACTTGCCGATGCACGGCTTCGCGCGCGATCTGCCGTTCGACGCGCAGCCGTCGGCCGACGGCGCCGCGCTGTCGATGACGCTCGACGCGAACGACGCGCTGCGCGCGAGCTACCCGTTCGATTTCCGGTTCGACACCACGTACCGGCTGGCCGACGCGCATACGCTCGACGTCGCGCTGACGACGACCAATCGCGGCGACACGCCGCTGCCCTACTACGCCGGCCACCATTTCTACTTCGCGCTGCCGCACGGCGAGCGGGCCGACACCCTCCTCGAGTTGCCGCCGACCCGCCGTTGCCAGCAGCGCGCGGACGGCTCGATCAGCCCGCTCGAACCAGGTGAAGCCCGCTACCGCCTCGACGATCCGGACATCCTCGACCGCTTCCACTGCCTCGACGGTACGCCGCCCACGCCAGTGCGCATCGTGATGCCGGGCCGCCGCCGCACGATCGAGATCGCGCTGGACGTGCCAGGCTCGATCCCGTGGTACGCGGTCACCACCTGGACCGAAAAGCCGGATTCGGACTTCTATTGCGTCGAGCCGTGGCTCGGCCTGCCCGATGCGATCCACAACGGCCTCGGGCTGCGCATGCTCGCGCCGGGTGCGACCGAAACGGCCACGCTGCGAATCCGCGTGACCCCGCTGGCCGGCTGATTCGACCCGCACCGATGCGGGCGCGACAGCAGCGCCAGCGCCCGAAACTGCGGTGCGCGGGTCGAACCCGTTAAAATCGGACGTTTTGTGTTGCCTGCCGCGTCACGCGCGGCAGGGTCTTGCGAGGTTCAATGTTCGGAACAACAACGAAGCGACTCTTCGCAGCCGCCTGCGCCGCGCTGCTCGTCGCGTGCGGCTCCGCGCCCGTCGGCCCCGGGTTCTATCGCGTCGAGCGTGGCGACACGCTCTACAAGATCGCGCGCGACAACCGCACGTCGGTACAGAGCATCGTGCGCTGGAACCAGATGACGAACCCCGATGCGATCGAAGTCGGCCAGGTGCTGCGCGTCGCGCCGCCGCCCGGCACGACCACCGCATCGACGCCGTCGACCACCGGCACCGGCAGCGCCGGCCGTGCGCGCCCGGCGCCTTCCGCACCGGTCGAATCGGCCGTGAAGCCGGCCACGAGCATTGCGCTGATCTGGCCGGCGGCCGGCAACGTCGTGCGCACGTTCGACGGCTCGAAATCGAAAGGCATCGACATCGCGAATTCGCCGGGCACGCCGGTGGTCGCGGCCGCGCCGGGTGTCGTGGTCTATGCCGGTAACGGGCTGCGCGGCTACGGCAACCTGATCATCCTGAAGCACAACGCCGATTACCTGACGGCCTACGCGCACAATCGCGCGCTGCTGGTGAAGGAAGGCCAGTCGGTCACGCAAGGGCAATCGATCGCCGAGATGGGCAACAGCGACAGCGATCGTGTCGCACTGCATTTCGAGCTGCGCTACGGCGGCCGCTCGATCGATCCGTCACGCTACCTGCCGGCGCGCTGAGCGCACGACAGACGACACGCGATGCCGGCGCGCATCGCGTGTCGTCGCGGCGAAAACGGAACACATCAAGTCAGCGCTTGCGCAGACGTCCGGTGAAACGGCCGGACAACGGATCGACGTGACGAGCAAACGCCACCAGCACCCCGATTCCGATCAGGCTGAACCCCGCAGCTATCAGAAGCAAATCCATGGTCACACCACTGTTTTGTCTTGATCTTATGCGTCATTGTGGAATCGTGCACTGAGCCTTGCCTATTGGACGAGTCCGAACATTCCCTATCAGCAAACACCATTGTGGATTCGTCTGCGTGAAATCCTGATGTAAGCCGTTCACCCGACGCCACGCTCGACACCAGGAGAGCACGCGATGCTGCCCGCCGCCGACCGCTACGATCACCTCCTCTCCCGCTTCCGCTGGGACATTCCGGCGCGCTACAACATCGGCGTGGACGTGTGCGACAAATGGGCCGACGGCAGCGGACGCGTCGCGCTGATCCACGAAACGGCGCAAGGCGACGTTTCCCGCCTCACGTTCGACGACCTGAAGCATGCTTCTAACCGGCTCGCGAACAGCTTTGCGCGTGCCGGCCTGCGGCGCGGCGACCGGATCGGCATCTTTCTCGCGCAAGGCCCCGAAACGGCCATCGCACACCTGGCCGCGTACAAGTTCGGCGCGATCGCGGTACCGCTCTTCACGCTGTTCGGCGTCGATGCGCTCGAGTACCGGCTCGCGAACAGCGAGGCGGCCGCGCTCGTCACCGACTCGGCCGGTTACGCGAAGATCGCGCCGCTGCGCGCGCAACTGCCGGCGCTGCATACCGTCTACTGCATCGGCGACGATGCGCCCGACGTGCCCGGCGTGCTGCGCTACGATGCGGCGCTCGCCGCCGAGGCGCCGGATTTCGTGCCGGTGGATACGGCCGCAGACGATCCGGCGCTGATCATCTACACGTCCGGCACGACGGGCAAACCGAAGGGCGCGCTGCACGCGCATCGCGTGCTGCTCGGCCATCTGCCGGGCGTCGAGATGTCGCAGCAGTGCTTCCCGCGCGACGCGCGCCTGTTCTGGACGCCCGCCGACTGGGCATGGATCGGCGGGTTGCTCGACGTGCTGCTGCCGTCATGGCATCACGGCGTGCCGGTGCTCGCGCACCGCTTCGAGAAATTCGACGGCGACGCGGCGTTCGCGCTGATGGCGCGGCACGGCGTCACCCACGCCTTTCTGCCGCCCACCGCGCTGAAGCTGATGCGCGCCGTCGTGGCGCCGCGCGAACGCCACACGCTGGCGCTGAAATCGGTCGCGAGCGGCGGCGAATCGCTCGGCACCGAACTGACGGCATGGGGCCGCGATGCGCTCGGCGTAACGATCAACGAGTTCTACGGGCAAACCGAATGCAACATGGTGCTGTCGTCGTGCGCGGCGCTGTTCGATGCGCGGCCCGGCGCGATCGGCAAGGCGGTGCCCGGTCATGCGGTCGCGATCGTCGATGCGCACGGCACGCCGCTGCCGCCCGGCGTCGAAGGCCGCATCGCGGTGCGCCGCCCCGACCCGGTGATGTTTCTCGAATACTGGCGCAACGCCGACGCGACGCGCGACAAGTTCGCGGGCGACTACCTGCTCACCGGCGATACGGGCACGATCGACGCCGACGGCTTCGTGCGCTTCGTCGGCCGCGACGACGACGTGATCACGAGCGCCGGTTACCGGATCGGCCCCGGCCCGATCGAGGACTGCCTGCTCACGCATCCGGCGGTGCGGATGGCCGCCGTCGTCGGCGTGCCCGACGCGACGCGCACCGAGATCGTCAAGGCGTTCGTCGTGCTGAACCCCGGCCACGTCGGCGACGCCGCGCTCGTCGGCGCGCTGCAGGCACATGTGCGCACGCGGCTCGCCGCCCACGAGTACCCGCGCGCGATCGCGTTCGTCGACGCCCTGCCGATGACCGCGACCGGCAAGATCGTCCGGCGCGCGCTGCGCGACGCGTGAGCGCCCCGCTGCCGCTCGGCCCGCCCGGCCGGATGGTTTATAGTGGCGCCACGCAGTCTTTCCAAGAAACCGATGTCCTCTGATCAACACGCCGCGGGCGCGTCGCACAGCCCGCTCTACGCCAAACTCCTCGGCGAAACCGCCAAGATCGACTGGTGCGATCTCGAACGCTTCTTCGCGCAGGGCAAGCTGCTGTCGATCGCGCGCGACCTCGATCTCGTCAGCGTCGCGGAAGCGGTTGCCAGCGACGATGCCGAACAGGTTACGCGCTGGCTGTCGTCCGGCCTCGTCGCGCGCATGCCGGCCGAAACCGCCGCCGACTACGCGGCGCGCAATCCGGAGCTGTGGGCGGTCGTCGTCTCGCCGTGGGTCTGCGTGCAGGAACGCGCCTGACGCATCCGTCATGTCCGGATCCGCCTTACCGCTCGGGGCCGGCAGCACGTCGGCCGCCGTCACGCATCGGCGCGTCCTCGCGCTCGCGTTCCCGATCGTCCTTGCGAACCTGACCCAGCCGATCCTCGGCGCCGTCGACACGGCCGTCGCCGGCCACCTCGACGGGACGCAATATCTCGGCGGCGTCGCGCTCGGCGGGCTGTTCTTCAATTTCGTGTTCTGGGGCTTCGGCTTCCTGCGGATGGGGACGACCGGCCTCGTCGCGCAGGCGCATGGCGCCGGCGACGCCGCCGGAATCCGCCTGAACCTGCTGCGCGCGCTGATCGTCGCGTTCGCGCTCGGCGCCGCGGTGCTGGCGCTGCAGGTGCCGCTGCTGTCGTTCGCGCTGTCCGCGCTCGGCGGCAGCGATGCCGTCCGCGCGACGGCGCTCGCATACAGCCACGCACGGATCTGGAGCGCACCGTTCGCGCTCGCGAACTACGTGGTGCTCGGCTACCTGCTGGGCGTACAGCGCGTCCGGCTCGCACTCGTCGCGCAGGTGTTCATCAACGCGGTGAACATCGGTGCCGTGCTGCTCTACGTGTACGGCTTCGGCTGGGGCATCGCCGGCATCGGTGCCGCCACCGCCACCGCGGACGCGTGCGGCTTCGCGCTCGGTGCGTGGATGCTGTGGCGGCTGCGGCCGCGCGGCCTTGCACCGCTCGCGGTACGCGCGCTTGCCGACCGCGTCGCGCTCAAGCGGCTGATCGTGCTCAATCGCGACATCTTCCTGCGCACGCTGTGCCTGCTCGGCGCGTTCGGCTGGTTCGCGCATCTCGGCGCGAAACAAGGCGACGCGACGCTCGCCGCGAATGCGCTACTGCTGAATTTCCAGACCTTCATGGCGTATGGCCTCGATGGCTTCGCGCATGCGGCCGAGGCGCTCGTCGGCGCGGCGGCCGGTGCGCGCGATCGCCGCGCCTTCCGGCAAGCCGTGCGCGTCACGCTGTTCTGGTCGGCACTCGGCGCGCTGCTGTTCGCGCTCGTTTACTGGGCGGCGGGCGGCTGGATCGTTGCGCGCCTGACCGACCAGGCCGAGATCCGCGCCGTCGCGCTGCGCTACCTGCCGTGGGCCGCGATCTCGCCGATCGTGTCGGTCTGGGGTTTCCTGCTCGACGGCGTGTTCATCGGCGCCACGCAGACGCAATCGCTGATGCGCGCGATGGTCGTGTCGTTGTCGATTTTCGTCGCGGCCACGCTCGCCACTGTCGGCACGTTCGGCAATCACGGCCTCTGGTTCGCGCTGCTGCTGTTCATGGCGGCGCGCGGCGCGACGCTCGCGCGTTACCTGCCGGCGCTGTTGCGGCGCGTTGGCGCCGAACCGCAGGCCGCGCCCGCGGCCCGCGCGTGACTACGGGCCCGGCCGACCGTTACTGCTACTGCACGGGTTTCGGCGGCGGCGCGTCGAGCATCGACGGCGGCGTCATGTCGGTCGGCACGCCGTGATAGTCGGCCGGATCTTCCGGCGGGTGACCGCGGCGGGCCTGACGAGGATCGCTGCTGCAGGCGGCAAGAAGGGATGCGGCCAGCACGGCCAGCACGAAACGGGTCATCAGGTAGGGCTCCGGAAAACGGCGCGCCCATCGCACGCCGGGACCGCGCCGAGTCTAGCGGAAATCCGGTTTCGGGGTTGCGCCGCGCATGTCCTACTATGTACGCATGGCGCTGTGCCGTTGAAAGGAGGCTGCCATGTCGTCTGAGGAAATTGCGGGCCTGATCGGCCTGTTCATCGGTCTGATGGTGCTGGTCGCGCTGTCGTACTTCGAGTCGCGCGAATACAAGCGCAGCCACGAAGGCGAAGGGATGATCCACCACTGGATGGCGGAACACCACCTGCTCGACTGGCGGCGCAAGCACTGAGCGCGCCGCTGTCGTCCGGCCCTCCCACGGGCCGTCCCAGCCGTGCCGCCCTGCGGCACGGTGGTCGTTGCGTGTCTCTGAAATTATCGGGGCCCGATACGCAGACACGGACCGGATACACGAACGCCGTCGTGCGGCAGCTACCGCGCGACGGCGTTTGCTTGCGTGCGCCCCGCCTCGGAGGTGCGGCGCGATTCGGATCGCTCAGCCCAGGAAGTGGCGGGCGTAGCGCGCGTTGATGTCCGACAGACGGAACAGCGTCAGGAAATCCGCGCAGTTGAAGTCGGGATCCCAGGCCGGGGCGCCGCAAATCTTCGCGCCGAGACGCAGGTAACCCTTGATCAGCGGCGGCGGTGCGACGACGGTGCCCGTCTGCAGTTCATCGACCGGCAGGGCCGTGTGCGGGAATGCGCGATACTCGGGCGCCGTCAGCGAGCTCGCCGACAGCGACTGGTACAGGTTCGCCGCGTAGTGGCCGCCGTCGGCCATCGACACGCTCGCGCAGCCGAGCATCGTCTCGTAGCCGTTCTGCATCATGTACGCGCCCAGACCGCCCCACAGCGCCATGATGACGGCGCCGCTGCGGTAGTCGCTGTGCACGCACGAGCGGCCGACCTCGACCATCTTGCCGCGCAGGTGCGTGAGGCGCGACAGGTCGAATTCGCCTTCGGCGTACAGGCGGCCGACACGCGCCGCCTGGTGCGGCGGCAGCACGCGGTACGTACCGACGACTTTCAGCGTGTCGAGATCGCGGACCAGCAGGTGGTCGCAATACACGTCGAACGGATCGACATCGAGACCGGACGGGCCGCTGACCTGCGCGCCCATCTCTTCGGCGAACACGCTGTAGCGCAGGCGCTGGGCTTCGCGCAATTCGTCTTCCGTACGCGCCCATGCGGCGCGCAGGCGATACTCCGATGTGACGGTTTCACTGGCGCGCGGCAGGTGGCGTCGCGACGTGTCGAGGGGCAGCGAGGCAAAAGGGAGCGTAGGCGTCGGCAGTTCTCGCATTAGGCTTTCCTGGTCGTAAGGAATAGGACGACATGCCCGCCAATGTAGTAACCGGCCGTGACCGTTATGTGGCACGACCGTGTCCTTTCAATGACGTGTCGCCGAATTGACTTTAGCAGAAAGCTTGCGAAACCGTACGATCAATCCCTTCAAACCAATTCAGGCGGGCTTTACACCAGTTCCGGCGTCAAAACCGCCCGCAATACGGCCTGCCGGCTGCCGTCGCGCGTGCGGCTCGCCAGCCACACGATTCCGCCCTTCTTGATGCTCCAGTTGTCGTCGCCGCCGGCGACCAGCTGCGCGGCCACGCTGCCGAGCGTCGGCTGATGGCCGACGATCACGACCGTCGGTGCGATACCGTCCGGCCAACCGGCCGCCGCCAGCACGTCGTCGACACTGCCGCCTGGCGCGAGGGCGTCGACGGTCCGGTACTGGTCGGTCAGCGCCTCGACGGTCTGCACGGTGCGCGCCGCCGGGCTCGCGAGAATCACGGTATTCGTCTCGAGCCGGCCGCGCAGCCATTTGGCCATCGCCTGCGCATCCTTGCGGCCGCGCACGGTCAATTGGCGCGCGAGATCGCTCGTCGCGTAGTCTTCGGCTTCGGCGTGGCGCCACAGGATCAGGTTCATCATGATGTTCTCCTTGCTTCGGCGAGCGCCCGCGCGCGCATGCGTGGGGGGCGGCCGATCATCCTGTGAATTGTCGCAAATCGCGGACCGCTCGCCGCCGCGGCATTTACCCGCATATCGTGATTGACCGATGCGGCCGTTCGACGTTATTATCTTTGGCTCGTCGGAGCGTAGCGCAGCCTGGTAGCGCATCTGATTTGGGATCAGAGGGTCGTAGGTTCGAATCCTATCGCTCCGACCAAGGAATCAAGGGGTTACGGTTGAACACCGTAGCCCCTTTTTCCGTTTACGGGTGTTTTTTACCGGCCCTTGAATCGTCCGCCGTTTTCCGGGCTCGCCGCGATGCGGGCCAAGCCCGGCTCAACCGCCGCGTCGACGCACCCACGCCTCCACCACGAGGCCCGCGCACGGAACTTGCTGGAACACGCGATAATACGTGTGAAACAACCCGCAACCGCGCATGAAAAACAACGTTCTCAAGCCAGCTCTCTGCGCGTCGCTGCTCGTACTCGCGACCACCGCCGGCGCCGCGTCGGCGAAAACGCTCGACGACGCGCTCGACTGTCATTCGACCGGCCACAAGTTCGTCGCGCCGCTGCTCGCCGCCGGCGACATCCAGTCCGAGCCGATGCACGTCGAATCGAATTCGGTCAACGCGTTCCGCACGAACCGCTCGCTGACGGCCTACGGCTTCGGCGTCTACGTCGTGCTCGGTTACCAGGCGAACGATCCGATCTTCCGGCCGGGCGACGGCACGCCGATCGGCGACTGGGCCTACGGCGTCGTCGTGCGCGGCACGAAGAGCGCGGTCGAGGAAGCCGTACGCAAGGCCGGCAGCGATGCAACCGTCAAGCAGGCGTTCCCGTTCCTGACCGCGATCGTCTGCTCGTCGGATTGAGCCGACCGTCGGCACCCGCGTTGCGCGACCCCCGACGATCGTCCTGCGCCGCGCCTGACGGGTGCCTCCCCGCTATCCACCCGGCGCCCGGAGCACCTCCCGGGCCCGCTATCGCCCGTCACGCGCCGGTATAAACCACGCGATACGGGATACCGACCTTCTCCCACTCCGCCGCCTCCTGGCTGAGGCTGTAGTCGGTCAACGGGTTCTGCTCGACCCAGGCACTCGGCAGACGCACCTCGTACCCGCCCTTCTTCATCTGCGAAACGGAAATGTCTGGCAGCCCCGCATCGGTCCGGCGCCGGCACAGCAGCGCCGCGAGCCGCAGGCAGAACAGCAGCGGCCATTCGACCTCCCGCGCCTGCGAGAGCTTGCCGAGCTTGCCCGCATGGCCGAGCACGAGCGCGGCAAGCCGCGCCTGGTCGGTACGCGAAAAACCCGGCATGTCCGCGTTGCTCGCGATATAGGCCGAATGCTTGTGATACGCGCTGTGCGAGATCGACAGGCCGATCTCGTGCAATGCGGCCGCCCAGCCGAGGAACATCCGCCCTTCCTCGCGCGCTTCCTCGTCGTCTTCCTCGAGCTCGTCGTAGAAACGCGCGGCGAGCGCCCCGATCCGCTCGGCCTGTGCGCGATCGACGCCGTAGCGGCGCGTGAAACCCTCGACGGTCACCGCGCGCATGTCCTCGTGCTGGGTCCGGCCGAGCAGGTCGTACAGCACGCCGAGGCGCAGCGCGCCGTCGGTCGTGTCGACGTAGTCGACGCCCAGCTCCTCGAACACCGCCAGCATGATCGCCAGGCCGCCGGCGAGTACCGGCACGCGGTCGGGTTTCAGCGCGATCAGCTTCAGCCGGTTGACGTTCTCCGACTTGATCAGCGCGCGCTTCAGCCGCTCCAGGCCGCCGCGCGAAATGCCGTGCGTGATGCCCGGATCGTTGAAGCCGTTCGCCTCGACGAGCTCGGCGAGCGCGCGTGCGGTGCCGGACGAGCCGATCGCCTGGTCCCAGCCAGCCTTCTTGTATTCGCTCGAAATGATCTGGATCTCGCGCTTGGCCGCGAGTTCGGCCTGCCGCATCGTGTATTCGTCGACGTTGCCGGCCGGAAAGAAGGTGCGGCTATGGCTCACGCAACCGATATAGAGGCTCTCCATCACGATCGGCGTGTAGTGCGAGCCGATGATGAATTCGGTCGAGCCGCCGCCGATGTCGACGACGAGCCGCTTGCCGGCGCTCGCCGGCACCGAGTGCGCGGCGCCCGCATAGATCAGGCGCGCCTCTTCGCGGCCCGCGATCACTTCGATCGGGAACCCGAGCGCCGCCTCGGCCTCGCCGAGGAATTCGGCGGCGTTCTTCGCGACGCGCAGCGTGTTGGTCGCCACCGCGCGCACATGATCGGGATGGAAATCGCGCAGGCGCTCGCCGAACCGCTTGAGCGCCTCCCAGCCACGCTCCTGCGACGCGCGATCGAGCATCTTGTCGCTCGACAGGCCCGCGGCGAGCCGAACCGGCTCGCGCAGCGCGTCGACGGGATAGATCTGGCTGCCCGCCGGCGTTTCCTCGACGCGCCCGACGATCAGCCGGAAGCTGTTCGAGCCGAGATCCACGGCAGCCAGCAAGTGGGGAGTTGTAACCATCAGAAGGGGGCTCCGTGCGCGTTCTTCCGCAGCAGCCGTTCCTCCGGCAACCGCGGGCGATCAATCAAAGGCGACATTTTAAGCGTGGAACGCTTGCCGTTGCCACGCTTCACGGGCATGCACACTGCTCGATTCCATATAGCCGAAACATTTATGCGACGAAAGGGTTACGGCGTAGAATTTCCCGATATAAAACCATTATTGTCATCAGCACGTCATCGTACCGTGAGAGTTTCCGAGCGTCCTTTCGAATCATCGCCTGAATTACCTCCTACTCTGCCGATGTCCGTCCGTTACCCGCTTCTCAACCGTGAACTCGGCATCCTCGGTTTCAACGAGCGCGTGCTGGCCCAGGCGGCCGATCCGCAAGTCCCGTTGCTCGAGCGCCTGCGCTTCATCTGCATCACCAGCAGCAACCTCGACGAATTCTTCGAAGTCCGGATGGCCGGCCTGCAGGAGCAGATCCGCGACAACCCCGGCGCGCTGACGCCCGACGGCATGTCGCTGCAGCACGCTTACGATCTCGTCGTCGAACGCGCGCAGCGGCTCGTGCATCGACAGTACACGATGCTGCACGAAACCGTGCTGCCGGCGCTCGAACAGGAAGGCATCTACTTCCACGCGAGCGACTCGTGGAACGACGAGCAACTCGAATGGGCGCGACGCTACTTCCTCGACGAACTGCTGCCGGTGCTGACGCCGATCGGCCTCGATCCGGCCCACCCGTTCCCGCGCGTGCTGAACAAGAGCCTGAACTTCGTCGTCGAGCTCGAAGGCCGCGACGCGTTCGGCCGCCAGGCCGTGATGGGCATCGTGCAGGCGCCGCGAGCACTGCCGCGCGTCGTGCGCATGCCGCATGCGCTGTCGGGTTTCGAGCACGGCTTCGTGCTGCTGAGCTCGTTCATGCAGCGCTTCGTCGGCGAACTCTTCCCGCAACTCGTCGTGAAAAGCTGCAACCAGTTCCGCATCACGCGCAACAGCGAGCTGTTCGTCGACGAAGACGAAATCACGAACCTGCGTGTCGCGCTGCAGGGCGAACTGCCCGCGCGCCACCTCGGCAACGCGGTGCGCCTCGAAGTGTCGGCCGACACGCCGCTGCACATCGTGCGGCGCCTGCTCGAGGAAAGCGAACTCGGCGACAAGGACTGCTACCGCGTGGCCGGGTCCGTGAACCTCGTGCGCCTGATGCAGATTCCCGACCTCGTCGACCGCCCGGACCTGAAGTTCACGCCGTTCACCGCATCGACCCCCGCGGTAATCGCCAACGCGCCGACGATGTTCGACGCGATCGACGCCGGCGACATCCTGCTGCACCACCCGTACGAGAGCTTCCAGCCCGTGCTCGAACTGCTGCAGCAGGCCGCGAGAGACCCGAGCGTCGTCGCGATCAAGCAGACGATCTATCGCACCGGCACCGACTCGCCGCTGATGGACGCGCTGATGGAAGCCGCGCGCAACGGCAAGGAAGTGACCGTCGTCGTCGAGCTGCTCGCGCGCTTCGACGAGGAAACCAACATCAACTGGGCGTCGCAGCTCGAAGCCGTCGGCGCGCATGTCGTGTACGGCGTGGTCGGCCACAAGTGCCACGCGAAGATGATGCTGATCGTGCGACGCGTCGTCCAGGCCGGCAAGGCGTCGCTGCGCCGCTACGCGCATCTCGGCACCGGCAACTACCATCCGCGCACCGCACGCCTCTACACCGACTTCGGGCTGATGACGGCCGACCAGAAGATCTGCGAGGACGTGCATCACGTGTTCCAGCAACTGACCGGGATCGGCGGCGAACTGACGCTGCACGAGCTGTGGCAGTCGCCGTTCACGCTGCATCCGCGCATCATCGAGTCGATCCGCGCGGAGATCGACAATGCGCAGGCCGGCAAGCGCGCGCGCATCGTCGCGAAAATGAACGCGCTGCTGGAACCGTCGGTGATCGCCGCGCTGTACGAAGCGTCGCAGGCCGGCGTCAAGGTCGACCTGATCGTGCGCGGCGTCTGCGCGCTGAAGCCCGGTGTGCCGGGGCTGTCGGAAAACATCACGGTGCGCTCGATCGTCGGCCGCTTCCTCGAACACCACCGCATCTACTATTTCCATGCGGGCGGCGCCGAGGACGTCTATCTGTCGAGCGCCGACTGGATGGACCGCAACCTGTTCCGCCGCGTCGAAGTCGCGTTCCCGATCCGCGAGCGCAAGCTCAAGCGGCGCGTGATCGCCGAAGGGCTGTCGGTGTGCCTCGGCGACAACCAGTCGGCATGGCAGATGCACAGCGACGGCCACTATCGCCGGCGCCGCACCGGCAAGACGATCCGCAACGCCCAGCTCGGGTTGCTCGCGAAGTTCTGTTCGTGAACCGTCGGCGCGATGCAGATCGCGCCGACGCATCGCCATGAAAAAAAGCAGCCCGCGGGCTGCTTTTTCAACGCCGGAACGCTACGCGATCATGCTTCGTAAGCAGCCGGCCGGATCGCGATGACGCGCGAGCCCGGGAACCGCGCGGTGAACGTACTGCCGCGTCCTTCCTCGCTCTGCACGTACAGATGCGCATCGTGCCGCTGCAGCACGTGCTTGACGATCGCGAGCCCGAGGCCCGTGCCGCCGGTATCGCGCGAACGGCTGCGGTCGACCCGGTAGAAGCGCTCGGTGAGCCGCGGCAGGTCGGCGGCCGGAATCCCGAAGCCGCTGTCCGTGACGGAAAACACGCCCTGCGCGCCCTCGCGCCGCCACGACACGACGATCTTGCCGCCGTCCGGCGTATAGCGGATCGCGTTCGTGACGAGATTCGCGAACGCGCTGAACAACTCCGTCTGAGCCCCCGTGACGCCGAGCGTCTCGTCGATCGAGAACGCGATGTCGTGATGCCCGTTCGACAGCGTCTGCGCATCCTCCTTCAGATGATCGAACACCGCCCGCATGTCGATCGCGTGATCGACTGGCGGCTTGCTCTCGCCTTCCAGCTTCGCGAGCACCAGCAGGTCGGTCACGATGTGCCGCATGCGCGACGCCTGCTGCTCCATCATGTCGAGATAGCGCGCGCGGTCCTCCTCGTTCAGCGGCAGCTCACGCATCGTCTCCAGGAAACCCGACAGCACCGTGAGCGGCGTCTTCAGCTCGTGCGACACGTTCGCGACGAAGTCACGCCGCATCGCGTCGGTGCGTTCGAGCTCGGTGATGTC
This sequence comes from Burkholderia sp. KCJ3K979, assembly GCF_016759955.1. Classification (NCBI taxonomy): domain Bacteria; kingdom Pseudomonadati; phylum Pseudomonadota; class Betaproteobacteria; order Burkholderiales; family Burkholderiaceae; genus Burkholderia; species Burkholderia sp. KCJ3K979. Next base: position 31,222 of record NZ_JACFYV010000025.1, on the reverse strand, counting down.
CTGCGTGAGCAGCAGCTTGCGGTTCTCGCCGTACGGAAACACCTGCACGGCCAGCACGTTCTGCCGCGAGTCGCCCATGCCGCGCATCAGCAGCGTCTCGTCGTAATGCTGCGCATTGAGGTAGCGGACGAAATCGGGATGGCGCACCAGGTTCGTGATGTGCTGGCGCAGGTCGCGCTTCGCATCGAGGCCGAAATGGACTTCGGCGATCGCGTTGCACCACTCGATCTGGTCATGGTCGTCGAGCATCGCGACACCGTTCGGCGAGGCCTGGATCGCCTGGATGAAACGCGAGTGCTGCTGTTCGACCTGCCGCACCTGCGCATGCCACTGCTTCGCGAGCTTGTGCAGCCGATAGTAGATCTCGCCCCAGATGCCCGGCGCGCTCGGCACCTCGCCGTAGACGGGCGCATCGAGCAGGCGCCACAGACGCTGCGTATGGAAGGTGCTGAAAAAGCCCTGCGCGACCAGCATCACGACCACGAACACGAGGCCCGCGGTCGGGCCGGCGAAGACGCCGACCAATACGCCGATCAGCACGAGCAGCACGAGCGACACCAGAAAGCGCGCCCAGATGATGTTCATGATTCAGCGTCCGAAAGAAGGAACGGCACGCCGCGGCACGCGGCATGCCCGAATACGTTACGCGTGCTTGGCGAGGCGGTAGCCGCTGCCGCGCACGGTTTCGATCATCGCATCGCAGCCGGCCGGTTTCAAGGCCGCGCGCAATCGTTTGATGTGCACGTCGACGGTACGCTCCTCGACGAACACGTGGTCGCCCCACACCTGGTCGAGCAGCTGCGTGCGGCTGTGCACGCGCTCCGGATGCGTCATGAAGAAATGCAGCAGGCGGAACTCGGTCGGGCCGAGATCGAGCTTGATCTCGCTGCCGTCGCCGTGCGCGGCGACGCGATGCGTGGCCGGGTCGAGGCGCAGTCCGTTGATCGACACGACGTCCTCGGTCAGCTGCGGCGCGCGGCGGCGCAGCACGGCCTTGATGCGCGCCATCAGTTCCTTCGGCGAGAACGGCTTCGTCACGTAGTCGTCCGCGCCGATTTCGAGGCCGAGCACCTTGTCCTGCTCGTCGCCGCGGGCGGTGAGCATGATGATCGGGATGTGCTTGGTCCGTTCGTTGTTGCGCAGGTCGCGCGCGAACGCGATGCCGGACTTGCCCGGCAGCATCCAGTCGAGCAGCACGAGATCGGGCAGCACGTCGCTGATCAGGTTCTGCGCCTGTTCGGCGTTGTAAGCGCGGATCGGGCAGTGACCGGCGTGCTGGAGATTCACCGAGATCAGTTCGGAAATCGCGGGCTCATCTTCAACGACGAGAATGTTGCTGGGCATCGGCACCTCTGTTCTTCCTATGGAGTCGATTAACTGTTGGCTTCGCGATCGAGCGTGTCGCGCGGCTGGTGCCGCACGTCGGTGCCCTTCACGATGTAGATGATGAATTCGGCGATGTTCTTCGCGTGGTCGCCGATCCGTTCGATCGCCTTCGCGATGAACAGGTAGTCGAGGCCGACCGAGATCGTGCGCGGATCTTCCTGCATGTACGACACGAGCTTGCGCACGAACGCGCGAAATTCCATGTCGATTTCCTTGTCGTCCTTGACGATCTGCGCGGCGGCCACCGTATCGAGGCGCGCGAACGCGTCGAGCGCGCGGCGCAGGATCGTCACGGCCATCTCGCCCGACACCTTGATCTCGGCGATGTTGACCGCACGCGCGGCCGGCTCGTCGACCAGGCGGCGCACGCGCTTGGCGATCTTCTCTGCCTCGTCGCCGGCGCGCTCGAGGTTCGTAATCGTTTTCGAAATCGACATCAAAAGACGCAGGTCACGTGCGGCAGGCTGTCTCCGCGCGATGATGTTGCCGCATTCCTGGTCGATGTCCACTTCCATCGCGTTCAGCGTTTCCTCGGCCGCGATCACCTTCTCGGCCGTATCGCGATCGAATTCGTTCAGCGCGCGCATCGCGCCGACGATCTGCGACTCCACGAGTCCGCCCATTTCCAGCACTTTCGACGACACGGCATTCAGGTCCGCGTCGAACTGGCTCGACAGATGTTTATCCGACATGGTTGTTGTTCTCCGTCATCAGCCGAAGCGGCCGGTGATGTAGTCTTCCGTTTCCTTGCGCACCGGCTTGATGAAGATCTTTTCGGTCTCGCCGAACTCGATCAGCTCGCCCAGGTACATGTAGGCCGTGTAATCCGAGCAGCGTGCGGCCTGCTGCATGTTGTGCGTGACGATCACGACCGTGTAGTCGCTCTTCAGCTCCGCGATCAGCTCTTCGATGCGGCCCGTCGAGATCGGGTCGAGCGCCGAGCACGGCTCGTCGAGCAGCAGCACTTCCGGACGGATCGCGATGCCGCGCGCGATGCACAGACGCTGCTGCTGGCCGCCCGACAGCCCGTAGCCGCTCTGGCCCAGCTTGTCCTTCACTTCGTTCCACAGCGCGGCCTTCGTGAGCGCCCACTCGACGCGGTCGTCCATTTCCGAACGCGTGAGCTTTTCGAACATCTTCACGCCGAACGCGATGTTGTCGTAGATCGACATCGGGAACGGGGTCGGCTTCTGGAACACCATGCCGATCCGCGCGCGCAGCAGCGAGATGTCGCGCTTCGTCGTCAGCAGGTTCTCGCCGTCCATCAGGATTTCGCCTTCGGCGCGCTGCTCCGGATAGAGCGCGAACATCTTGTTGAACGTGCGCAGCAGCGTCGACTTGCCGCAGCCCGACGGGCCGATGAACGCCGTCACCTTCCCTTCGGGAATGCGCAGGTTGATGTTCTTCAGCGCGTGGAACTTGTTGTAGAAGAAGTTGAGGTTGTTGACCTCGATCTTCGCGTTCAGCGGCGCGAGCGGACGGCCGTGCGCCGCGTCTTGCGTGCCGGCGGGCGCAGCGGTGCGCTCGACGGGATTCAGGTGGCTTTCTGCCATATTCATCGGATTGCTCCGCCGTTACTTTTTCGAGAAGATCGAGCGCGCCAGGACGTTCAGTCCGAGCACCCCGAGCGTAATCAGGAACACGCCCGCCCACGCGAGCGACTGCCATTCCGCGAACGGGCTCATCGCGAACTTGTAGATCGTGACCGGCAGGTTCGCCATCGGCTGGCTCATGTCCCACGAGAAGAACTGGTTCGACAGCGCGGTGAACAGCAGCGGCGCCGTTTCGCCGGCGATCCGCGCGACCGCGAGCAGTACGCCCGTCACGATCCCGCCAACCGATGCGCGCAGCGTGATCTTCAGCACCATGCGCCACTTCGGCGTGCCGAGCGCGACGGCCGCTTCGCGCAGCGCATTCGGCACGAGCTTCAGCATGTTCTCGGTCGTGCGGATCACGATCGGGATCTGCAGCAGCGCCAGTGCGATCACGCCGGCCCAGCCCGAGAAGCGCCCCGACTTCGCGACGACGATCGCGTACACGAACAGGCCGATGACGATCGACGGCGCGGACAGCAGGATGTCGTTGATGAAGCGGATCGTGCTGGCCAGCAGGTTCTTCTGCCCGTATTCGGCGAGATAGACGCCCGCGAGGATACCGATCGGCGTGCCGACCAGCGTGCCGAAGCCGCACAGCAGCAGGCTGCCGACGATCGCGTTCGCGAGGCCGCCGCCTTCGGTGTTCGGCGCCGGCGTCGATTCGGTGAACAGTTGCAGCGACAGGCCGCCGACGCCGAGATGCACCGTCGTGTAGAGAATCCACACGAGCCACAGCAGGCCGAACGCCATCGCGCCGAGCGACGCGGTGAGCGCGATCGCGTTGACGGCCTTGCGCTTGCGCTGCAGGCGGTTGCGCATCGCGTCGAGCGCGGCGCCGTCCGGCCCCGGGAAATTCATGATGGGCTCGCTCATTTCTTGCCCTCTCCCTTCTCGAGACGAAGCAGCAGCAGTTTGGAGATGGACAGCACGATGAACGTGATCACGAACAGGATCAGGCCGAGTTCCATCAGCGCCGACGTATGCAGGCCCGGCTGCGCTTCCGCGAATTCGTTCGCGAGCGCCGACGTGATGCTGTTGCCCGGCGCGAACAGCGACACGCTGTCGAGCAGGTTGGTGTTGCCGATCACGAAGGTCACGGCCATCGTTTCGCCGAGCGCGCGGCCGAGGCCGAGCATCACGCCGCCGATCACGCCGGTCTTCGTGTAGGGCAGCACGACCTTCCACATCACTTCCCAGGTCGTGCAGCCGATCCCGTATGCCGATTCCTTCAGCAGCACCGGCGTGACCTCGAACACGTCGCGCATCACCGATGCGATGTACGGGATGATCATGATCGCGAGGATCACGCCGGCCGCGAGGATGCCGATGCCGATCGGCGCGCCGGACGTCAGCGGGCCGAGCACCCACACGTCCTTGAGCAGGCGGCCGAGCGGCTTCTGGAAGTATTCGGCGAAGATCGGCGCGAACACGAGCAGACCCCACATGCCGTACACGATCGACGGAATCGCGGCGAGCAGCTCGATCGCGATGCCGAGCGGACGGCGCAGCCACACGGGCGCCAGCTCGGTGAGGAACAGTGCGATGCCGAAACTGACCGGCACTGCGATGACGAGTGCGATCAGCGACGTCACGATCGTGCCGTAGATCGGCACGAGTGCGCCGTAGATGTCCGAGTTGGGGTCCCACTCGGATTGCCACAGGAAGCCGACGCCGAACTTCTGGATGGTCGGCAACGACGCAATGATCAGGGAAACGATGATCCCGCCCAGCAGCAGCAGGGTCACGATCGCGGCCAGCCGCGCAAGGCCGCCGAACAGGACATCCCCGAGACGGCTCGGCGCGCGCTGCTGCGCGCTGTCGGGCGACCGGGAGGACGTGTATGAAATATCAGACATGGGTGCCTGCTTTTGATCGCCGGGCGCCGTAACGCCCGGCTTTACCGCACACACTGCCCGACCGGCACGGCCGGGCAGCGAACCGCTGGATGGCTTACTCGGCGGCGACCGGCTTGCCCGAAGCGTCCGTCACCTTCGTCTTCCACTGCTTGCGGATTTCCGTCTCGACCGTCGCCGGCAGCGAGATGTAGTCGAGGCTGTCGGCAGCCTTCTCGCCGTTCTTGAACGCCCAGCTGAAGAACTTCAGCGTTTCCGCGCCCTGCTCCGGCTTGTCCTGCTTCGCGTGCAGCAGCACGAACGTCGCGCCGACGACCGGCCACGCTTCCTTGCCCGGCTGGTTCGTCAGGATCTGGTAGAACGACTTCGACCAGTTCGCGCCTGCCGCTGCGGCCTTGAACGTTTCCGTCTTCGGCTCGACCACCGTGCCCGTCGAATTCTTCAGCGCAGTGTAGGTCATGTTGTTCTTCTTCGCGTACGCCCACTCGACGTAGCCGATCGCGCCCGGCAGGCGCTGCACGAAGGCCGCGACGCCGTCGTTGCCCTTGCCGCCCGTGCCCGTCGGCCAGTTGACCGTCGTGCCTTCGCCGATCTTCGACTTCCACTCGTCGTTGACCTTCGACAGGTAATTCGTCCAGATGAAGCTCGTGCCCGAGCCGTCAGCGCGGCGGACCACGGCGATGTCCGTATCCGGCAGCTTGAGCTTCGGGTTCAGCGCGGCGATCGCCGGGTCGTTCCACTTCTTGATCTTGCCGAGGTAGATGTCGCCGAGCACCGGGCCCGACAGCGTCAGTTCGCCGGCCTTCACGCCCGGCACGTTGACGACCGGCACCACGCCGCCGACCACCGTCGGGAACTGGAACAGGCCTTCCTTCGCGAGTTCTTCATCCTTCAGCGGAGCGTCCGAACCGGCAAAATCGACCGTCTTCGCGACGATCTGCTTCAGGCCGCCCGACGAGCCGATGCCCTGGTAGTTGACCTTCGAACCGCCGGACTGCTGGTAGTCCGCAGCCCATTTCGTATAGATCGGCATCGCGAACGTGCTACCTGCGCCCGTGATGTCGGCAGCGTGGGCGGCGACGGCGAAAAGCGCGCCAGCCAGGCCGGCAATCGCGGTTTGCATCAATTTCATGAGACCTCCAGTGTGTGAGCGGATGACTACGGCACCGCGAAGGTTAGGGGCTGCTCATGACGGTAATGTGACAATCGATGAAACTGGCGTGACAGTAACATGACTGGTTGAAAGGGAATATCGGGCGGCGCGTCGGGACGACGGAGCGGCGGTGGCGGCAAGAATTGCCTGGCGCGGAGGGATGGGGACGACGCCTGTCTTCGAGGGCGTGCTGACGCATCGTAGCGCAGCGTCAGCCGGGCGGGAAGCCTGTTTCGCGGTCGCTGAAATCGTGGGGTCGGATACCTGATGAGATCGGAATAATGCGTTTGCCGAAGTGCGTTACTTATAGGTATGGCAAACCTTTGCGTCTGACAAAAACGACGGCGCCCGAAGGCGCCGCATGCGAATTCGCCGGAAGCCGGCGCGCGGGCGGCCGGACCGCCGCGCGCGCCTGCCGCTGGTCAGGTCGTTGCCGCCCGCACCGCGTCGGCGATCGTCTCCGCATGGCGCACCGCATCGGCCGCCTGCTGCGCTTCGACCATCACGCGCAGCACGGGCTCCGTGCCCGATGCGCGGATCAGCACGCGCCCGCTGCCGGCGAGCGCGGCTTCGGCGGCATCGATCGCGGCGCGAATCGACGCGCTGCCCTTCCAGTCGGCACCCGGCTTCATCCGCACGTTGATCAGCTTCTGCGGGAACAGCGTGACGCCGTCGAGCACCTGCGCGAGCGTGCGGCCGCTGCGCTTGAGCGCCGCCAGCACGAGCAGCGCCGACACGATGCCGTCGCCGGTCGAATGCCGGTCGAGCGACAGGATGTGGCCCGACCCTTCCGCGCCGAGTTGCCAGCCGTGCTCGCGCAACTGCTCGAGCACGTAGCGGTCGCCGACCGCCGCACGGACGAACTTCACGCCCTCGCGCTGCAGCGCGACTTCGACCGCGAGGTTCGTCATCAGCGTGCCGACCGCGCCGTCGACCTTGCCGTCGGTCGCGATCCGGTCCTTCACGAGCACGTAGAGCAGTTCGTCGCCGTTGTACAGGCGGCCGGTCGCGTCGACGACCTGCAGGCGGTCGGCGTCGCCGTCGAGCGCGATGCCGAGATCGGCATGGTTCGCCCGCACCGCGCGCACCAACGCGTCCGGCGCAGTCGCGCCGACGCCGTCGTTGATGTTGAAGCCGTTCGGCGCGACGCCGATCGGGATGACGTCCGCGCCGAGTTCGTGGAACACGTGCGGTGCAATTTGATACGCGGCGCCATGCGCGCAATCGATCACGAGCTTCAGGCCGCGCAGGTCGAACGCGGCCGGAAACGTGCTCTTGCAGAACTCGATGTAGCGGCCGGCCGCGTCGTCAAGGCGACGCGCCTTGCCGAGCCCGTCGGACGGCGCGCATTCGAGCGGCTTGTCGAGCCACGCTTCGATCGCGGCTTCGGTGTCGTCGGGCAGCTTGTTGCCGTCAGCCGAGAAAAACTTGATCCCGTTGTCGTGATAAGGGTTGTGTGACGCGCTGATCACCACACCGGCCGACAGGCGCAGCGCACGCGTCAGGTACGCGACGCCGGGCGTCGGCATCGGGCCGGCCAGCATCACGTCGACGCCGGCCGCCGAGAAGCCGGCCTCGAGCGCGGCTTCGAGCATGTAGCCCGACACGCGCGTGTCCTTGCCGATCAGCACCGTCGGACGCGAGCCTGCCGCGACGTCGGCCGAGCCGGCCAGTACCTTGCCGGCCGCGTAGCCGAGGCGCAATACGAAGTCCGGCGTGATGGGCGCTTCGCCCACCGTGCCGCGAATGCCGTCCGTGCCGAAATATCGACGTCCCATGAGTCCTTCCTCCTTCGTCTTTCTGACTTGCTTATCGTTGCCGTGCGGCTGCGCGCACGGTATTCCATACTTTCAGCGCATCGACCGTCGCCGCGACGTCGTGCACGCGCACGATCGCGGCGCCCCGCTCGACCGCGCACACCGCGGCCGCCACGCTCGCCGCGACGCGTTCCATCGGCGGCTTGCCGCCGATCACCGCACCGAGCATCGACTTGCGTGACATGCCCGCGAGAATCGGATAAGCGCGCCCGTCGGGGCGCGCGGGCGCCGTGTCCGGCAACGCGGCCAGCAGCGCATAGTTGTCGTCGACGACCGCCTTGCCGAACCCGAAGCCGGGGTCGACGCAGATGCGCTCCGCCGCCACCCCCGCGTTGCGCAGCGCCTCGGCGCGCGCAGCGAGAAAATCGCGCACGTCGGTCACGACGTCGCCGTAGTCGGGCTCGCCGACCTGCATCGTCTGCGGCTCGCCGAGCATGTGCATCGCGCACAGGCCGCTGTTGCCGTCGCGCACCGCATCGATCGCGCCCGGCTGGCGGAACCCCCATATGTCGTTGATCAGATCCGCGCCGGCGGCCAGCGCCGCGCGCATCACGGCCGGCTTGTAGGTATCGATCGACAGCGGCACGTTCAGCGGCCGCAGCGCCTCGACGAGCGGAATCACGCGCGCGAGCTCCTCGTCGAGCGGCACCGGCGGCGCGCCAGGGCGCGTCGATTCGCCGCCGATGTCGAGCAGATCCGCGCCGTCGGCGATCATCCGCTCGGCCTGGCGCAGCGCATCGTCGCGCGCGAGGAAGCGGCCGCCGTCGGAGAACGAATCGGGCGTGGCGTTGAGGATGCCCATCACGAGCGGGCGTTCGAACGTCAGTTCGAAGCGGCCGCACTGGAGCGGCGCGGGAATGAACGGGGACACAGCGGAATCGGACACGAGCAACGGGCGTGGATGAATGCAAAACGGGCCGGTGTGAAGCCACACCAGCCCGTGAACGGCGTTAAAGCGGAGATTATGCCGCCGGCGTAGCCGGCGCCGGCGCGCTGCCGGGCTTGACCTCGGCGCTGCCGCCGCCCGACGAATCGCCGCCGACAGCCGGCGAGCTCTTCGGCGAGCGCGGCGGACGGCCTTCCATGATGTCGTTGATCTGATCGGCGTCGATCGTCTCCCACTCCATCAGTGCGGCCGTCATCGCCTCGACCTTGTCGCGGTTGTCTTCGAGCAGGCGGCGCGCGAGGTTGTACTGTTCGTCCAGCACGCGGCGGATTTCCGAGTCGACCTTCTGCTGCGTCGCTTCCGAGATCGTGCGCGTGAAGCCGCGGCCGAACGGCGACGCATCGTTCTCGTCGTCGACGTAGACCATCGGCCCGAGTGCGTCGGTCATGCCGAAACGGGCCACCATCGCACGCGCGGTTTGCGTGGCCTTGTTGAAGTCGTCCGATGCGCCGGTGCTGACCAGGTTCATGAACAGCTCTTCGGCCACCCGGCCACCGAACAGGATCGCGAGGCGGTCCAGCAGGTAATCCTTCGAATACGTCTCGTTGTCATGCTCCGGCAGCTGCCACGTGACGCCCAGCGCGCGACCGCGCGGGATGATCGTGACCTTGTGCACCGGGTCGGCCTTCGGCAACAGCTTCGCGATCACCGCGTGGCCCGACTCGTGATAAGCGGTGGCGCGCTTCGCTTCCTCGCGGATCACGGCCGACTTGCGCTCCGGACCCATGAAGATCTTGTCCTTCGCGTCCTCGAAATCCTGCATCTCGACGATACGCTTGCCGCGACGGGCGGCGAACAGCGCAGCCTCGTTCACGAGGTTCGCGAGATCGGCGCCCGAAAAGCCTGGCGTGCCGCGTGCGATGACCGCCGCGTCGACGTCGTTCGCGATCGGCACCTTGCGCAGGTGCACGCGCATGATCTGCTCGCGGCCGCGGATGTCCGGCAGGCCGACATAGACCTGACGGTCGAAACGGCCCGGACGCAGCAGCGCCTTGTCGAGCACGTCGGAACGGTTGGTCGCGGCGATCACGATGACGCCCGAATTCGCCTCGAAGCCGTCCATCTCGACGAGCATCTGGTTCAGCGTCTGTTCGCGCTCGTCGTTGCCGCCGCCCATGCCGGCGCCGCGATGACGGCCGACCGCGTCGATTTCGTCGATGAACACGATGCACGGTGCATGCTTCTTCGCCTGCTCGAACATGTCGCGCACACGGGCCGCGCCGACGCCGACGAACATTTCGACGAAGTCCGAACCCGAGATGCTGAAGAACGGCACCTTCGCTTCACCCGCGATCGCGCGGGCGAGCAGCGTCTTGCCGGTACCCGGAGGGCCGACCAGCAGCACGCCGCGCGGAATGCGGCCGCCCAGCTTCTGGAATTTCTGCGGATCGCGCAGGAAGTCGACGAGCTCGGACACTTCTTCCTTCGCTTCGTCGCAGCCCGCGACGTCGGAGAAATTCACCGCGTTGTTGTTCTCGTCGATCAGCCGCGCACGCGATTTCCCGAACGAGAATGCGCCGCCTTTGCCGCCTCCCTGCATCTGCCTCATCATGTAGAACCAGAACACGATGATCAGGATCGTCGGCCCGAGATAGTACAGCGCGGACATCAGCGCGTTCGGCTCGTCGTCGGCCTTGCCGCTGACCTGCACGCCGTACTTCATCAGATCGCCGACCATCCAGATGTCGCCGGGCGACACGATCTGGTATTTCTGGCCATCAGCCGGAGTGACGGTGAGGTTGCGCCCCTGAACGATGACGTTCTTGACCTTGCCGTTCTTGGCGTCGTCCATGAACTGCGAATAGGACACGCCTTCCTGGACGCGGGGCTTGTCGAACTGCTTGAACACCGTAAACAGCACCAGTGCGATCACCAGCCACACCGCTGCCTTCGAAAACATATTGTTGTTCAAAGCACCACTCCTTCACTCGTAGACGAGCGCCTACATTTTCCTTGCGGCGCCCCTCGGTCATTCTAATCCAGTCCGACCACCCCCGCCATAAGCATTGACAACCGCCGCGATAGCGCTTCGCTTGTCTGGCAAGGGCCGGAGCCCGTTTGCGGCACCGCACTCCGCATCAGCGCGGATGCTTCAGCTGCCGACCCAAAATGAACGTTTCGGACGATTTGTCGCGGGATGCCTTGGGCTTGCGCGGCGCGACAACCTTAAACTGCTGTTTGAACTTCTCGACGATCTGGCTGTAGCCGCTGCCGTGAAAGCACTTCACGAGCAGCGCACCGTCCGGCTTCAGATGGTTCTGCGCGAATTCGAGCGCCAGATCGCAGAGATGCTCGATGCGCGCCGCGTCCGCCGAGGCCACGCCGGAGAGGTTGGGGGCCATGTCGGAAATAACAAGGTCCACCGCGCGGCCTTCGAGCACTTCTTCGAGCTGGTGGAGGACGTCGTCCTCGCGGAAGTCGCCCTGCAGGAAGTGGACGTCGGCGATCGGCTCCATCGGCAGGATGTCGAGCGCAACGATCGTGCCGTCGATGCCGCCTTCGCGCTCCGCGTCACGCTTCTTGCCCTGCGCGAGCTTGTTGCGGGCATACTGGCTCCAGCTGCCCGGCGTGGCGCCGAGATCGACGATCACCTGGCCGGGACGGATCAGCTTGTCCTGCTCGTCGATTTCCTTCAGCTTGTACGCGGCGCGCGCGCGATAGCCCTCCCGCTGCGCCATTTTGACGTACGGGTCGTTGATGTGGTCGTGCAGCCAGTGCTGGTTGAAGCGGTTTTTTGCCATTCGAGAGAGAGATTGCTGCCAATTGCTTCGTGAAGCCGCGCTTTTAGCGGATAATACGCGTCTTCTTCGCGCGGCTGCGGCCCCTTTTCAGGCCCAAGCCGCGATTTTACGTGGTTTCGGCGCACGGCTGACGCGGGAACGTCCCGCGATCGCTTTTCAGTCAGCGCGCCCTTATTTAGATTTCGACATTTCCATGCCCGCCCTTTCGCTTTCTCCCGCCGAGCGCTCCGCGCTGCGCTCCCAGGCCCATGCGCTCAAGCCCGTCGTGCTGATCGGCGCCGAAGGGCTGACCGACGCCGTGCTGAAGGAAATCAAGGTGCACCTCGACGCGCACCAGCTGATCAAGATCCGCGTGTTCGGCGACGAGCGCGACGAACGGATCGCGATCTACGACGAGATCTGCGACCGCTTGAACGCGGCCCCGATTCAGCATATCGGCAAGCTGCTGGTGATCTGGAGGCCCGAAGCCGCAGCGGCCCCGGCCCGCGGCCGTCGTGCCGGTGCGCTGCCCAGCGCGGCCGAAGCCGCCGATGACAAGAAAGGCCGCGCCCCGCGCACCGTCAAGGTCGTCAAGGTGTCGCCGAACGCAAGCCCCGTGCGCCGTCCGAGGCCGGTGAAGGTCACGGTGCGCGGCAACGAACGCGTGACGGCAGGCGGCACCGTGAAGCGTGCGAAAAAGCGCCAGGCCAGCACCAAGCGGCCGTTCCAGGACAAGTAATCCGCCGGTGCGGCACGGATTCCCGTGCCGCCCTGCCCCAGCGCGGCGCTCAGGCGTCGCGCGCCGGCAGACGCCAGATCAGCATCAGCCCCAGCACGCTTTCGACGAGATAGAACACGCTCGAGACGCCGTGCAGCATCCCGAAGCGGCTCGCATACGGCGAATTCGCGATATCGGTGCCCGCATCCATCGCGGCCACGCGCAGCGCGTTCATGAACGGCTGCAGCGCAAAATACCCGACCAGCACGCATACGACCATCGCGGCGACGATCCAGCGCACACGGCGATACTCGCTGCTGCCGCGCCGCACCTGCTGATTCGACAACGCGAGCAGCAGCACGCCGCACACGACGCCGAGGATCGCCTCGATACGGAACAGCTGGGCGGCGACCGAACCGGCCGTCATCCGTTCCAGCGTCTTGAACAATACGGGCGCGACCGCATACCCGATCGTCAGCAGGCTGCCGACCCATACGGCCGACAGCAGACGGAACACGCGATGCGGCATCACGTCGCCCCGCTTCAGATGTAGCTGACCGAGATGATTTCGTACTCGCGCACGCCGCTCGGTGCCTGCACGGCCGCGACGTCGCCTTCGGACTTGCCGATCAGCGCGCGTGCGATCGGCGAGCTGACCGAGATCAGGCCGTGATCGATATCGGCTTCGTCGTCGCCGACGATCTGGTACTTGACGGTGTCGCCCGACTCGAGATCCTCGAGTTCGACCGTCGCGGCGAACACCACGCGGCCATCGGCGTCGAGCACCGTGGGATCGATGATTTGCGCGGCGGACAGCTTGGATTCGAGTTCCGCGATGCGGCCCTCGATAAAGCCCTGCTTTTCCTTCGCTGCGTCGTATTCGGCGTTTTCGGACAGATCGCCCTGTGCGCGGGCCTCCGCGATCGCGTTGATCACGGCCGGCCGCTCGACGGACTTGAGGCGCTGCAATTCATCGCGCAGTTGCTCTGCGCCACGCTTTGTCAACGGAATGGTGCTCATAAACGGCTCAATCGCTAAAAACGGCTATAAAAAAAATCACCGCGATTAAGCGCGCTTCCGATGCACTGGAAACACCGCCTAATCGCGGCACGTGTTGCTTCGACAGGTAACTGACCGCTTAGTTTAGGCGAGCGTGAAGACCTTGTAAATCATAGACTTCCAGATCCTTCAGGTAGCGCAAGCCTTCAACGGCCGCGCGCGCGCCCGACATCGTCGTGTAGTACGTGACCTTGTGCGCCTGCGCGCTCATGCGGATCGAACGCGAATCGGCGATCGCCTGGCGCGTCTCGTCGACCGTCGTGAACACGAGTGCGATCTCGCCGTTCTTGATCATGTCGACGATGTGCGGACGGCCGTCCTTCACCTTGTTCACGACCTTCACCGGCACGCCGGCCGCTTCGATCGCGGCAGCCGTGCCCTTGGTCGCGACGATCGGGTAGCCGAGGTCGTGCAGCATGCGCGCGACTTCGACGGCCTTCGGCTTGTCCGCGTCCATCACGGTCAGCAGCACCGTGCCCGACTCCGGCAGACGCGAACCGGCCGCGAGCTGCGACTTGAACAGCGCTTCGCCGAACGTCTGGCCGACGCCCATCACTTCGCCGGTCGAGCGCATTTCAGGCCCGAGGACCGGATCGACGGTCGGGAACTTGATGAACGGGAACACCGCTTCCTTCACGCTGAAGTACGGCGGCTCGACTTCCTTCGTCACGCCCTGCTGCGCGAGCTTCTGGCCGACCATCGCGCGCGCCGCAATCTTCGCGAGCGGCAGGCTGGTCGCCTTCGACACGTACGGCACCGTGCGCGACGCGCGCGGGTTCACTTCCAGCACGTAGATGATGTCCTGCTTCGAGCCGTCCGCCTGCGGTACCTGCTGGATCGCGAACTGCACGTTCATCAGGCCGACCACGTTCAGCGCCTTCGCCATCGCGCCCGTCTGGCGCTTCAGCTCGGCCACGGTTTCCTTCGACAGCGAGTACGGCGGCAGCGAACATGCCGAATCGCCCGAGTGGACGCCCGCCTGCTCGATGTGCTCCATCACGCCGCCGATGAACACGGCTTCGCCGTCGCAGATGCAGTCGACGTCGCACTCGATCGCATCGTTCAGGAAGCGGTCGAGCAGCACCGGCGAATCGTTCGACACCTTCACGGCCTCGCGCATGTAGCGCTCGAGGTCGCGCGGCTCGTGGACGATTTCCATCGCGCGGCCGCCGAGCACGTACGACGGACGCACGACCAGCGGGTAGCCGATTTCGTCGGCCAGCGCGAGCGCTTCGTCTTCGGCGCGCGCGGTGCGGTTCGGCGGCTGGCGCAGGCCGAGGTCCTGCAGCAGCTTCTGGAAGCGTTCGCGGTCTTCGGCCGCGTCGATCATGTCCGGGGACGTGCCGACGATCGGCACGCCGTGCGCCTCGAGGTCGAGCGCAAGCTTCAGCGGCGTCTGGCCGCCGTACTGGACGATCACGCCGACCGGCTTTTCCTTGTCGACGATCTCGAGCACGTCCTCGAGCGTCAGCGGCTCGAAGTACAGGCGGTCGGACGTGTCGTAGTCGGTCGACACCGTTTCCGGGTTGCAGTTGACCATGATCGTTTCATAGCCGTCCTCGCGCATCGCGAGCGCCGCGTGCACGCAGCAGTAGTCGAACTCGATGCCCTGGCCGATCCGGTTCGGGCCGCCGCCCAGCACCATGATCTTCTTGTTCGTGGTCGGCTGCGCCTCGCACTCTTCCTCGTAGGTCGAGTACATGTAGGCGGTTTTCGTCGCGAACTCGGCCGCGCACGTGTCGACGCGCTTGTAGACCGGGCGCACGTTCAGTTCGACGCGACGCTTGCGGACGTCTTCCGGCGTCGCGCCGAGCAGCTTCGCGAGGCGGCGGTCGGAGAAGCCGCTCTGCTTCAGGTAGCGCAGCTCGTCGAACGTCAGCGACGCGAGCGTGCGGCCCGACAGCGCCTTTTCCTTCAGGATGATCTGCTCGATCTGCTCGAGGAACCACGGATCGATCGCGGTTTCCGCGAAGATTTCCTCGGCCGTCATGCCGATGCGGAACGCATCGCCGACGTACCAGATGCGGTCCGGGCCCGGCTCGTGGATCTCGATCGCGATCTCGTCGCGGTTGGTCGACTTCTCGTCGAGGCCGTCGACACCGACTTCGAGGCCGCGCAGCGCCTTCTGGAACGATTCCTGGAACGTGCGGCCGATCGCCATCACTTCGCCGACCGACTTCATCTGCGTGGTCAGGCGCGAATCGGCTTCGCGGAACTTCTCGAACGCGAAACGCGGAATCTTCGTGACGACGTAGTCGATCGTCGGCTCGAACGACGCCGGCGTCTGGCCGCCGGTGATTTCGTTCTTCAGCTCGTCGAGCGTGTAGCCGACCGCCAGCTTCGCCGCGACCTTCGCGATCGGGAAGCCGGTCGCCTTCGATGCGAGCGCCGACGAACGCGACACGCGCGGGTTCATCTCGATGACGACCATGCGGCCGTCCCGCGGGTTGATCGAGAACTGCACGTTCGAACCGCCCGTGTCGACGCCGATCTCGCGCAGCACCGCGAGCGATGCGTTACGCAGGATCTGGTATTCCTTGTCGGTGAGCGTCTGTGCAGGCGCTACCGTGATCGAGTCGCCGGTATGCACGCCCATCGGGTCGAGGTTTTCGATCGAGCAGACGATGATGCAGTTGTCGGCGCGGTCGCGCACGACTTCCATCTCGTATTCCTTCCAGCCGAGCAGCGACTCTTCGATCAGCAGCTCGCGCGTGGGCGACAGGTCGAGACCGCGCTTGCAGATCTCTTCGAACTCTTCGCGGTTGTACGCGATGCCGCCGCCCGAGCCGCCGAGCGTGAACGACGGGCGGATCACGACCGGGTAGCCGCTGCCGCCCGTCTCCGCCATGATCTCGGCGTGCACCTTGGTCGCCTCTTCCATCGAGTGCGCGATGCCCGACTTCGCGGAACCGAGACCGATCTTGGTCATCGCTTCCTTGAACTTCTGGCGGTCTTCCGCCTTGTCGATCGCTTCCGGCGACGCGCCGATCAGCTCGACGCCGAACTTCTCGAGCACGCCGTGGTGGTGCAGGTCGAGCGCGCAGTTCAGCGCGGTCTGGCCGCCCATCGTCGGCAGGATCGCGTCCGGGCGCTCCTTCTCGATGATGCGTGCGACGACTTCCCACGTGATCGGCTCGATGTAGGTCACGTCGGCCGTGTTCGGGTCGGTCATGATCGTCGCCGGGTTGCTGTTGACGAGAACGACCTTGTAGCCCTCCTCACGCAACGCCTTGCAAGCCTGCGCGCCCGAATAGTCGAACTCGCACGCCTGGCCGATGATGATCGGGCCGGCGCCGATGATGAGGATGCTCTTGATGTCTGTGCGTTTTGGCATGGCTTGTGAATTCAATAAGTAATCGTTGTCGTGGGTCGGCCGGCGGCGCTCAGCTCATGGTCGCCAGCGCCAGCTTCACCGAGAAACCGATGAACAGGCCGCCCACGCTGCTCGCCGCGCCTGCCGCGAGCTTGCGGCGGCGGCGGAAGTGCTCGGCGAGCCGCGCCCCCGCGAAGATCAGCGTGCTCAGGTACAGGAAGCTCGCGCATTGCGCGATCGCCCCGAGCACGACGAACGACAGCGCGGGATGCGGGAATGCCGGGTCGACGAACTGGATGAAGAACGAGATGAAGAACAGGATCGCCTTCGGATTCAGCAGGCTCACGATCAGTGCTTTCCGGAATGGCCGCTCGCCGTCGACCGCCTGCGGCGCCTCGACCGGCGCATCGCCGCGCGCGCGCAGCTTGCTCCACGCGCCGCGCAGCATCCCGGTGCCGATGTACAGCAGGTAGGCGGCGCCGCCGTACTTGACGACGGAGAACAGCAGCGGGTTCGCCTTCAGCAGCGACGCGACGCCCGCGGCGGACAGCACCATCAGCACGGTATCGCCGACGAACACGCCGCAGGCCGCGCGATAGCCGGCCTTCACGCCGCGCTGCGCGGCAAGCGACAGCACGTACATCGAGTTCGGCCCCGGCAGCAGGATGATGAAGATCACGCCGAACACGTAGGTCCAGATATCCGTGATGCCGAGTGCGTGGCCGAACATGATGTGAATCTCCCGTTCTTCGGTTGCGTCAGTGACTCAGGCGTTGCGCTGCTTCGCCGCGTCCATCAGCGCGGTGAAACGGTCGAACAGATAGCCGATGTCGTGCGGGCCGGGCGACGCTTCCGGGTGGCCCTGGAAGCAGAACGCCGGCTTGTCGGTCAACTCGAAGCCCTGCAGCGTGCCGTCGAACAGCGACACGTGCGTCACGCGCGCGTTGGCCGGCAGCGAATCGGCGTCGACCGCGAAGCCGTGGTTCTGCGACGTGATCACGACCCGGCCGTCGCCGAGATCCTTCACCGGATGGTTCGCGCCGTGGTGGCCCGTCTTCATCTTGAGCGTCTTTGCGCCGACCGCGAGACCCATGATCTGGTGGCCGAGGCAGATGCCGAAGGTCGGCACGCCGCGCTCGATGAATGCCTTGGTGGCCGCGATCGCGTAATCGCACGGCTCGGGGTCGCCGGGGCCGTTCGACAGGAAGATGCCGTCCGGATTCAGCGCGAGCGCATCTTCCGCGCTCGCCTGGGCCGGCAGCACCGTCACGTGGCAGCCGCGCTCCGCGAGCATGCGCAGGATGTTGTACTTGACGCCGAAGTCGTACGCGACGACGCGGTACTTCGGCGCTTCCTGCATGCCGTAGCCGCCTTCGAGACGCCATTCCGTCTGCTTCCACTCGAACGGCTTGGTGGTCGACACGACCTTCGCGAGATCCATGCCGGCGAGGCCCTCGAACGAGCGCGCGAGCTCGATCGCCTTCGCTTCGTCATCGGAGCCCGTCAGGATGCAGCCGCTCTGCGCGCCCTTGTCGCGCAGGATGCGGGTCAGCTTGCGGGTGTCGATGCCGGCGATCGCGACGACGCCTTCGTCGCGCAGGTAGTCGCCGAGCGTGCGGTCCATGCGGAAGTTCGATGCGAGCGTCGGCAGATCGCGGATGATCAGGCCGGCGGCATGGACTTTCGTGGCTTCGACGTCTTCGGCGTTGACGCCGACGTTGCCGATATGCGGATAGGTGAGCGTGACGATCTGGCGCGAGTAGCTCGGATCAGTCAGGATTTCCTGATAGCCGGTGATCGCGGTATTGAACACGACTTCGCCGATCGTATGGCCTTCGGCCCCGATCGAATAACCACGAAAGACCGTGCCGTCGGCGAGTGCAAGCAAGGCGGGAGAAAAAGACGGCAACACGGGAGGCTCCTTGGGGAACACCCTGCTGCCGACCTGTTTACCCTGCCGCGCGAGCGCCGCGCTGCGTGGGCGCGCGTGGTCGCTAGCTGGACGCGGCCTGCGTTGTCGAGACGCGAACCCGGCGCGTGGCGCACGAGGCTTCGCGGCATCGCCCGGCAGGCGGCGTGCGGCGGATGAACGGGATGAATGAGGTAGGCGCTAGGGTGCGAGGTTGATCAGCACAAACTTTCAAATTATAGCCTGAAAATGGCCCTATCTTCAATTGATATGGCCGTCCGATCATGCGCGCGCCGCGAACGGCGGACGCAGCGCACCGTGCTGCGGCCCTGTTTTCGCGGCCGCCCCATCCATCAGCGTACCGCCGGATCAGTGCGCTTGGCCAGCGCCGCGCGTGGGCCGGACGTACCAGACCGCGCTCGCGAGCTGCAGCGCGAGCAGCACGCCCCAGGCGGTGAAGTGCGCGGCGGCCGGATAACGGCCGTCGACCGCCGGCCAGTGCGACAGCACGGCGCCGACGCCGATCTGGAACGCGAAGATCAGCAGGAAGATCACGAGCGTGAGCGTCGTGTTCGCGCGACCGATCAGATGGGCGGGAAAGTGGCCGGCCATCACCGCGTAGGTCAGGATGCCCACGCCGCCGAACATCCCGTACGCAGCCCACAGCACGGCGGGCGGCAACGGCACGCGCGCGACGATCGCGAGCTGCGTCGCGACGAACAGCGCCATGCCGATGCCGCACGTCGCGTAGACCGACACGCCGCGCCGCTCGAGCACGCGTGCCGCCGCGCCGAAGCCGACGCAGCCGGCCATCATCGCGAAGCCGAGCACCGACACGAGGCGCGCGGCATGCGGCGCGTCGAATCCGCCGACGTCGCGCAGATACGGGCCAACCCACAGCGACTGCATCGCATAGAACACGCCCTGCGTGACGACGGAGAACGATGCGATCTTCCAGAACGCGCGGCTCGTCAGGATGTGCCACGTGCCCTTGAACTGGCTGACGAGGCCGCCCTGGTGACGCGCCTGCTGCGCGTCGGGCGCCCCGAAGCCGATCGACACAGCGACGGCCACGGTCAGCACCGCGAGGCCGAAACAGATCGCGCGCCAGCTCGCCCAGCCGAGCAGCCAGGTCAGCGGCGAGCCAACCATTACGCCGCCGAGGCCGCCCACGGCCATCACGAGACCGTTGACGAGCGGCAGCCGGCCAACCGGGAAATGCTGCGCGAGCGCCTTGAACGCCGCACCGAGACAGACCGATACGCCGACGCCGATCAGCAGCCGGCCGACCATCATCGTGCCGATGCCATGCGCCGCACCGAACACGGCCGCGCCGGCCGCCGCGAACAGCAGCATGCCGGCCGTCACGCGGCGCGGGCCGAAGTGGTCGAGCATCACGCCGGCCGGGATCTGCGCGCCCGCGAAGCCGAGGAAATAGAGGCTGGTGAGCAGGCCGAGATCGGCGGCCGACAGCCCGAGCTCATGCGTGACGAACGGCGCGAAGCCCAGATTGACGCCGCGAAAGACGTACGACACGAAATACCCGACCGAAAACAGCGCGAGCACCCTCACCTGCACCGACGACATCGCTTCTCCTTGTCATGTGAAGACGCGTGACGCCGCGCCGCGCACAAAAGAAAACGCCGTCACCTCGGTGACGGCGTTTCGTCGAATTCGTCGGATGATAGCGCAATCGTGCGGGCCTCACCGGCCGCCACGTTGCGCGCGGCAGCCGCGCTTACTTCTTCTTGCCCTTGTGCGCGGCGGCCTTGGCCGGCGCGGCTTTCGCGGGCGCGGCCTTCGCCGCCGGCCGGGCCGACGACTTGGCGGCGCCGCGCTTGCCGCCGTGCGACTTGCCGCCCACCGCCAGGCTCGCGCGCTCGATGTGCGCACCGCCCGTCGACGTCGCAATCCGCTCCGGACCGGGTTCCGCCGGCACCGAACGGCCGACCGGCACGTGCAGCACCAGCGCCTGACCCGGCATCGCGAGATCGCGGTGCGTACGGTTCCACGCCTTCAACTGGCCGACCGACACGCCATAGCGGCCGGCGATCGCCGCCATCGACTGCTTGCGACGCACGCGGATCAGCATCTTGCGCGTATCGGGGACGTCCGGCTCCATCGCGAGCGCGCCGTTTTCGGCGACGTCGGCGCTGATGTCCTCGTCGTCGTCATTGCCGCGCGGCACGACGATCGTCGAGCCCGGCTTCAGGCGCATGCCGGCCGGAATCTTGTTGACCGACATCAGCGTATCGGCGTCGACGCCGATCTTCTCGGCGATCGCGGCCGGGCGCGCACGCTCGCTGACCGTGTAGGTGGTCCACGACGACAGCTGGCCGTTGTACGCTTTCAGGCTCTTCTCGAACGCGGATGCGTTGTCGAACGGCAGCAGGATCTGCGGCTCGGTCGCGCCGAGGATCACGGGCTTCGAGAACGACGGGTTCAGCGAGCGGAACTCGTCGAGCGGCAGGTTCGCGAGCTTCGCGGCCACCGCCACGTCGATGTCGCGCGACGTCGTGACCGTCACGAAATACGGGTGGTTCGGGATATCCGGCAGCGCTAGGCCATACTGCTGCGGGCTCGCGATGATGTTCTTCACCGCCTGCAGCTTCGGCACGTAGTTGCGCGTCTCGTTCGGCATCCGCAGGTTCTGGTAGTCGGTCGGCAAGCCGGCCGCCTGATTGCGCGCGATCGCGCGCTGCACGTTGCCTTCGCCCCAGTTGTACGCGGCCAGCGCCAGATACCAGTCGCCGAACATGTCGTGCAGGCGGGACAGGTAGTCGAGCGCGGCGCTCGTCGACGCGAGCACGTCGCGGCGCTCGTCCTGCCACATGTTGCGCTTCAGGTTGTACGTGCGGCCGGTGCCGGGCATGAACTGCCACATGCCGGCCGCCTTCGCGACCGACAGCGCCTGCGGGTTGTACGCGGACTCGATGAACGGCAGCAGCGCGAGCTCGGTCGGCATGTGACGCGCCTCGAGCTCCTCGACGATGTGATACAGGTACTTCTGCGAGCGCTCGGTCATGCGCTGCACGTAATCGGGACGCTGCGTATACCAGGTCGTCTGCATGTCGACGAGATCGCTCTGCAGGTCGGGCATCTGGAAGCCGCGGCGAATGCGCGCCCAGAGATCGGAGTCTGCAGTGGTCAGGTCGCCGACGGATTGCTTGTCGACGTCGACAGTTTCTTTGGCGGTGGCTGATTTACGGAGGTAGTTGGACGTCGCCTGCGAATCGGCGGCGTTGTTGGCGACAGGGGGCTGGCTCGCACAAGCGGCGAGTAGCAGCACCACCATCGCACTCAATATAAGTCGCATGAAAATCTCGGCTTCCGACGGCTGGAAATTGCAGGCGATACTACGGAAGTGCGTGCTTCACGTCAATAAAAACACCGAAAACTCAGCGAAATCCTACATTTGGAGCAATTTTTACAGACACCGCTTGAGCTTTGGAGTCCTCCGGAAAACGTCACCGGAACCGGTTTTTCCATTCGCGCATCAGCGTGAACGCCGCCAGACGATCCGTCACCGTTTCGTGCAGCTCGGCCTCGAGCGTCGCGTGGATCGCCGCGCTGTCGGCCCGCATGAACGGGTTAACGGCACGCTCGTGCGCGATCGTAGTGGGCAGCGTCGGCACGCCGCGCGCACGCAGCGCCTGTGCGTCGTCGCGCCACGCGGCGAGTGCCGCATTGCCCGGCTCGCACGCGAGCGCGAAGCGGATGTTCGACAGCGTGTATTCGTGTGCGCAATGCACGCGGGTGTCGCCCGGCAGCGCGGCGAGCGCGTCGAGCGACGCGAGCATCTGCGCGGGCGTGCCTTCGAACAGGCGGCCGCACCCGCACGAGAACAGCGTGTCGCCGCAGAACACGTGCGGCACCGCGTTGCCCTGCCCGGCCGCGCCTTGACCGGCCGCCTGAAAGTAAGCAATGTGGCCGCGTGTATGGCCCGGCACGTCGAGCACGTCGAATGCGACCGCGGGCGCGTCGAGCGTCACGCGATCGCCGCCCGACAGCGGCCGCGTGACCACGCCGATCGCTTCGGCCGCGGGGCCGTAAACGGTGAGCGGAACATCGGCCGGTTGGCTATGCTGCAGCGCCTCGACACCGCCGACGTGGTCGGCATGGTGGTGCGTGAGTAAAATAGCGGTCAACCGCCAGCCTCGTTCGGCAAGAACCCGGCGTACGGGCGCGGCTTCACCCGGGTCGACGGCGATCGCATCGCGGCCGTCCGAGACGAGCCAGATATAGTTGTCTTCGAATGCCGGAACCGGCACGTATTCCAGCTCGTTCATAGGCGCGCAATCATCGTTATGTCTGACCGTCAAATTATAGACTGGCCCGCCTGGACCGACTCGCCGCCCGGCCGTTACGTGCTGGGCTGGGAGCAGGCGCAGCTCGACCGGATCGTATCCGACGTCTTCGGCTTCCACGCGCTGCAGCTCGGCCTGCCGCAGCTCGACGCACTGCGCGAGAACCGCATGCCGTATCGCGGCCTCGTGCTCGACCCGGCGAGCGGCGCGAGCGCGCCGTATCAGTATCCGTGGGCGCGCGAAGCACACACGGCGGCCCACGCGCCCGCCGATCGCAGCACGACGTGGTGCGACCTGCTCGACCTGCCGTTCGAGTCGCAGAGCGTCGATCTGATCGTGATGCCGCACACGCTCGAATTCACGTCCGACCCGCACCGCCTGCTGCGCGAGGCCGAGCGCGTGCTGATGCCGGAAGGCCAGCTCGTGATCACCGGCTTCAACTCGCTGAGCCTGTGGGGCATGCGGCAGTCGTTCGGGCGCATGGCGAACCGCCCGTTCGTGCCGGCCACGCGCGACCAGATCGCGTTCATCCGGCTCAAGGACTGGATCAAGCTGCTCGGTTTCGACCTCGAACGCGGCCGCTTCGGCTGCTACCGGCCGCCGCTCGCCACCGACCAGTGGCTGGCCCGCTACGGCTTCATGGAGGCCGCCGGCGACCGCTGGTGGCCGATCTTCGGCGCCGTCTACATGGTGACGGCCGTCAAGCGCGTGCGCGGCATGCGCCTCGTCGGCCCGATCAAGATGAAGAAGCCCGTGCTCGCACCGGGCCTGACGCCGGCGGCCTCCCCGACCACTCACCAAGAACGTTCATGACAACCGACACCATCGACATCTATACCGACGGCGCCTGCAAGGGCAACCCCGGCCCCGGCGGCTGGGGCGCCCTACTGCGCTACGGCAGTCAAGAAAAGGAACTGTTCGGCGGCGAGCCGAACACGACCAACAACCGCATGGAGCTGATGGGCGTGATCGCCGCGCTCGAAGCGCTGAAGCGGCCGTGCCGGGTGATCGTGCATACCGACTCGCAATATGTGCAGAAAGGCATCAGCGAGTGGATCCACGGGTGGAAGAAGAAAGGCTGGGTCACCGCGGCGAAGACGCCCGTGAAGAATGCCGACCTGTGGAAGCGGCTCGACGCGCTCGTCGCTCAGCACGAAATCGAGTGGCGCTGGGTCAAGGGCCACGCGGGCCATCCCGAAAACGAGCGCGCGGACGCGCTCGCGAACCGCGGCGTCGAATCGCTGGCCGCCTGAACCCCGGCCGCCCTCTCTTGTTTTCATTGCTTTTCCCGATATGCGCCAGATCATTCTCGATACCGAAACCACCGGCCTGAACGCCCGCACGGGCGACCGCCTCATCGAAATCGGCTGCGTCGAGCTGCTGAACCGGCGGCTCACCGGCAACAACCTGCACTTCTACGTGAACCCCGAGCGCGACAGCGATCCGGGCGCACTGGCGGTGCACGGCCTCACGACCGAATTCTTGAGCGACAAACCGAAATTCGCGGAAGTCGCCCACCAGATCCTCGACTTCGTGAAGGACGCGGAGCTGATCATCCACAACGCGCCGTTCGACCTGGGCTTCCTCGACGCCGAATTCGCGCGGCTCGGCCTGCCGCCGTTCACCGAGCATTGCGGCGGCGTGATCGACACGCTGGTGCAGGCCAAGCAGATGTTCCCCGGCAAGCGCAACTCGCTCGACGCGCTGTGCGACCGTTTCGGCATCAGCAACGCGCACCGCACGCTGCACGGCGCACTGCTCGACTCGGAGCTGCTCGCCGAGGTCTATCTCGCGATGACGCGCGGCCAGGACAGCCTCGTGATCGACATGCTCGACGACGCGAGCGCCGACGGCGGCGCGGCGAACGGCAAACGCGTGTCGCTCGCCGCGCTCGACCTGGCCGTGGTGACCGCGAGCGAAGACGAGCTTGCCGCGCACCAGGCTCAGCTCGACGAGCTCGACAAGTCGGTCAAGGGCACCTGCGTGTGGCGCCAGCCCGCCGACACGGATACCGCCGAAGCAGCCTGAGGCACGCGGCACGCGCCGCGGCCGCGCCGCTCAGGCGCGCGGCTGCAGCGCGATGACGGCCATTCCGCCGAGCGCGAGCACCGCGCCGGCCACGTCCCAGCGGGTCAGCGCGACACCGTCGACCACCCGCAGCCAGATCAACGCCACCGCGATATAGACGCCGCCGTACGCGGCATACGTGCGCCCCGCCGCGCTCGGGTGCAGCGTCAGCAGCCACGCGAACAACGCGAGCGACAACGCCGCGGGCACCAGCAGCCAGGCCGGGCGCCCGGCCTTCAGCACGAGCCACGGCAGGTAGCAGCCGACGATTTCGGCCAGCGCAGTAGCGGCGAACAGCGCCGCGATCCTCATCAGTTCGGTCATCCGGTTCCTCGCGAATTCAGCCCCGTCGCGGCGGCCGGCACGGCCGCGCCGCGCGCCGCCGATCATACCCGAGCAGGCTCCCCGGGATGCCCCGCCAGACGGGCGATTCCGGGCAATTTGCACGATCGTCCGTCATCGTGCTATCATGTCGCCTGTTTCAACATTCAATCTCTGTCTTTTCGATTTTGAGAGAAGTCCGTCCGCACGTTGCGGCCCGGTGCCTCGATCGAAATTGCATCCACAGGAAAGCCCGCCCGACAGGCCCGCTTTTCTCGTTTCGCTGCCCCTCCGGGGCGTTGCCGGCACGCCGGACCCATCGTCCGCACCGGCATCCGCCGCCTGCATCACGCGGCCCATTCTTCATGAGCGCACTGTCGCGACGGCCCATCGGGCCCGCGTCGAAGCAGCCCCTTGGCCCTTTGCTGCCCCCTGTGCAGTAAGTGCTTAATGGTCTGCCCCGACGCGCAGCACACGACACCGCGCTCGCCGGCAAACCGTGTCGGACGGCCCGCCCGTTCCGGCGCTGTCAAAGGAGTGCATGACCTTGACCGCAACACACGTCAGCCCGACCGCTGTCTCTTCCCCCGCTTCGTCGTCCGGCGAAGCCCCGCTCGCCGCGGACGACATCACCGTCGTCGACCAGAGCCTGCTCAAGCGCGCCGTCAGCGCAATGGCCATCGGCAATGCGATGGAATGGTTCGACTTCGGCGTCTACAGCTATATCGCCGTCACGCTCGGCAAGGTGTTCTTCCCGTCCAGCAGCCCGTCCGCGCAGCTGCTGGCCACCTTCGGCACGTTCGCGGCCGCGTTCCTCGTGCGCCCGCTCGGCGGCATGGTGTTCGGCCCGCTCGGCGATCGCATCGGCCGCCAGCGCGTGCTCGCCGCCACGATGATCATGATGGCCGTCGGCACCTTCGCGATCGGCCTGATCCCGAGCTATGCGTCGATCGGCATCATGGCCCCGATCCTGCTGCTCGTCGCCCGCCTCGTGCAGGGCTTTTCGACCGGCGGCGAGTACGGCGGCGCGGCCACCTTCATTGCCGAGTTCTCGACCGACAAGCGCCGCGGCTTCATGGGCAGCTTCCTCGAATTCGGCACGCTGATCGGCTATGTGCTGGGCGCGGGCGTCGTCGCACTGCTCACCGCGTCGCTGTCGCAGGAAGCGCTGCTGTCGTGGGGCTGGCGCGTGCCGTTCCTGATCGCCGGGCCGCTCGGCCTGATCGGTCTGTACATCCGGATGAAGCTCGAGGAAACGCCGGCGTTCAAGCGCCAGGCCGAAGAGCGCGAAGCGCAGGACAAGGCCGTGCCGAAGGCGCGCTTTCGCGAGACGCTGCTGCGCAACTGGCGTGCGCTGCTGCTGTGCGTCGGCCTCGTGCTGATCTTCAACGTGACCGACTACATGGTGCTGTCTTACCTGCCGAGCTTCATGTCGTCGACGCTGCACTTCGACGAATCGCACAGCCTCGTGCTGGTGCTGATCGTGATGGTGCTGATGATGCCGATGACGCTGTACGCCGGCCGCCTGTCGGACAAGGTCGGCCGCAAGCCGGTGATGCTCGCCGGCTGCGTCGGCCTGCTGGTGCTGTCGATCCCGTCGCTGATGCTGATCCACACGGGCACCACGGCGTCGGTGTTCGGCGGCCTGCTGATCCTCGGCGTGCTGCTGTCGTGCTTCACCGGCGTGATGCCGTCGGCGCTGCCCGCGCTGTTCCCGACCGAGATCCGCTACGGCGCGCTCGCGATCGGCTTCAACGTGTCGGTGTCGCTGTTCGGCGGCACGACGCCGCTGGTGACCGCGTGGCTCGTCGACGTGACGCACAACCTGATGATGCCCGCGTACTACATGATGGGCGCCGCGCTGATCGGCATCGTGTCGGTCGTCGCGCTCGCCGAAACCGCGCGCCAGCCGCTGAAGGGCTCGCCGCCGGCCGTCGCGACGCGCCGCGAAGCGCACCAGCTGGCGCGCCAGTTGCGCGAGGACGACGACGAATCGGAGGTCTACGGCGTCGCGACGCCCGCCCGCGCGTAAGCGTCGCGCAATGAAAAAGCCCCGGCCGAAGCCGGGGCCCGATCGAACCCGATCTGCCCGACCGGCTTGCGCCGGCCGGGCTTTTTTCATTCAGTCGGCACGAACGCCTTCATGCCTGCGCTTCGCAGTGACGGCAGAAGATCAGCGCGCGCGACCGCGACACGGCTGCCTGCGCACCGCGCGCCGCGACGATCATCCCGACCTGGCCGAGATTGAAATCGCGCTCGACCATCAGCTGCGTGAGCCCGGCAAGCGCCAACACGACGGACGGGTGGTACAGGCTCGATTCGATCAGGGCTTTCATCATCGGCTCCATCTGGCAATGCGTGATTTGATGGAGTGGATTCTAGGGATCGGTCGCCTCCGGATAAACAGCGCGAATGCGAAGTCACTTGTCAGCCGCCGAGAACAATCGGCAGCGGCTTGCCGGACAAGGGCGAGCGGCGGCCGACAGCGGTGCGCGACAGTCCGGCGCCCCGCTTCGAAACCTAGACGAGCGGCGTTTCGACGAAAGCCGGCAACGCTTCGGCCCGCGCGGAATGCGCGGCGAGCGCCGGATAACGGGCCGGATCGATCCGCGCCAGCACCGGGTAATCGGCCGCCATGAACTGCGTGAAGCGCCACGCCACCGCGACCGTCACGTCCGACTGCAGCAATCGCGCGCCGCCGAACCAGCCGTTGGCGGCCGCGACCAGCGGCTCCAGCGCGCCGTATGCGCCTTCGAGCTGGCTCAGCACGCGATCGACCCACGGTTCGTGCTGCTTGTCCGACGGGCGCAGTGCCTGCTCGTAGACGACCTGCACGGATTTCTCGGCGGCGGCCAGCGCGAACCCGATCGGCACCAGCGCGCGCAGCCGGGCCTCGACGGCGTCGGGCAGCAGGCGCCGCTCAGGTGCTGCCAGGTGGTCGAGATAGTCGACGATCAGCGACGAATCGAGCAGCGTCGCGCCGCCGTCGGTCACGAGCGTCGGCGCCTTGACGACCGGGTTGAGCGTCCTGAACCGCTCGATATGACGAAACACCGAGATCGACTCGTGTTCGAACGGCAGGTCGAGCAGCTTCGCCGAAATGGCGACGCGGCGCACGAACGGGGAATCCAGCATGCCGATCAGCTTCATCGCGAACGCTCCGCTTCGAGGGAATGGGACTGACGACTGTAGCAGCGGCGCGCGGCAGCGCCTAGCGTGCCCCTGCGCTTGACGCGCATCAGCCGGCCGTACATCGGGCTCCCGCTGCCCGGCCGCTATGACCATAATGGAGGTTCACGCTCCTTCCGCCCCAGGGTCCGCCATGTGGTATGCCGTCGTCGAGCAGCAGCGGGAATGGATGCGCGCATGGCGCGCGGCGACGCGATACGCGTTCGACGCATGGCCCACGGCGTCGCTGCCGCACGCCGCGTCATCGTGCTACGACGACCTGTTCGAACCGCTGCTCGGGCCGCAGGCCGCGCCGCCGGGCTTCGATCTGGCGTGGCCCGCCGTCAGCGAGCAGATCGTCGCGCACACGCCGTTTTGCGACTTGCGGCGCTTCGCGCACGCCGATGCGCACCGCACGGTGCTGCTGTGCGCGCCGCTCGTCGGGCATGCGGCCGTGATGATGCGGGAAACCGCCGAAACGCTGCTCGCCGATGGCGACGTCTGCGTGACCGACTGGCGCAATGCGCGCGACGTGCCGCTTGCGGCAGGCCGTTTCGGGCTCGACGAATACGTCGCGATGCTCGACGGCTTCGTCGGCACCCTCCAGCACGACGAGCGGCCGCTGCACGTCGTCGCCGTTTGCCAGGCGACCGTACCGGCGCTCGGCGCCCTGGCGCTGCGCGCCGCGCGCGGCCTCGCGCCGCCCGCGAGTATCACGCTGATCGGCGGCCCGATCGATGCCCGCCTGAACCCGAGCGCGCTCGGCACCGCGGCCGCGGCCCATTCGCTCGACTGGTGCCGGCGTCACTTGATCGACATCGTGCCGCCCGGCTTCGCCGGGCATGGCCGCCACGTGTTCCCGACCTATCTGCAACAGGGCGAGATCGCGCTCCTGTATCCGCAACGCTTCCTGACGCTGATCGAGACCTACGCGTTGGCAGCTTCCCGCTTCGACATGACCGGGCTCGCCGACGCCCGGCGGGCACTGCGCGAATACACGGCGCTGCTCGACATGCCGGCCGACTATTTCCTCGACACGGTCGACGTCGTGTTTCAGCGCATGCTGCTCGCGACCGGCGCGTGGCATGTGGACGGCCGGCGCGTCGAACCGGCCGCGCTGCGCGATGTCGCGCTGCTGACCGTCGAAGGCGCCTGCGACAGGGTCACGGGCGCCGGGCAGACGCATGCGGCGCTCGATCTGTGCAGCGGCCTCTCGGCCGACGAGCGCCATCGCATCGACGTCGACGATTGCGATCACTACGGGCTGTTTACGGGGCCACGCTGGCACGGCAACGTCCATCCGGCGCTGCAGCGCGTGTTCGCGCTCGCGGAAGCCGGCCGACCACGCCCGCGCCGAAACCGGCAAACCTGACGCCGCATCACGGGCGCGCGGCGTCGAGCAGCGCGCGCACCTCGTCGTCGCTCGTCTGCTCGAAGCGCGCGTAGAACTGGCTGATCCCGAAGAACCGCGCCGGCTGCGACACCGTGACGAATGCATCGGCCAGGCCGTCGAACGCATGCGCGGCGCCCGCCGGCGCGACCGGCACGGCCGCGACGATGCGCGCCGGGTGACGCTCGCGCAGCGCCTGCAGCGCGACGCGCATCGATGCGCCGGTCGCGACGCCGTCGTCGACCACGATCGCGATGCGCCCTGCCACCGCCAGCGGCGGCACCGCGCCGCGATACAGCGCCTCGCGACGATGCAGTTCGGCCGTCTCGCGCGCGATCACGTCGGCGAGTTGCGCATCGGATACGTCCATGTCGCGGATCACCGAACGTTGCAAATGCGTCCCGCCGCCCGTCGCGATCGCGCCCATCGCGAGCTCGGGGTCGAACGGAACGCCGAGCTTGCGCACGACCAGCACGTCGAGCGGCGCGCGCAGCGCACGGGCGACCGGATACGCGACGGGCACCCCGCCGCGCGGCAACGCGAGCACGACGACATCGCTTCGCCCCGCGTATTCGCGCAACGCATCGGCCAGCTGGCGACCGGCATCGGCGCGATCGGCAAAACTGCTTTCGATCACGATCGACTCCCTGCCATTGCGCCAATGCGCGAAAGCCGCGCCGGCGCCTGTCAACGAGGATGGTTCATCGGTCGCGCCGATGCAACCAGGGTCACACCGGCGCGCGATGCGCCGCAGGAAGGGGTCAGAGGCCGCCGGCCTGCCGGTATAGCCGCCAGAACGATTGCGCGTAGGACTGCGCGAGTTCGGGCGCGCGCCGGAATACGTTGACCGTGTCGGCCTGCTCGGCCGCGCCGTCGGACAGCGTCGTCAGCGCGACGCTGTCGTCGACGATCACGAAACGCGACGCGGGGCCGCCATGCCGCGAATCGATCGCGACATCGATACCCGCGGATTTCAGATAGCCGGCGCCGCTGTACCTGCCCGCACGCGGCGGACGCACCAGCACCACGCGCACCTCGATTCCCCGCGCGCGGGCCGCGCGCAGCGCGCTCGCGACAGCCGGCGGCACCTGCGTATAGCCGGCCAGCAGCACGCGGCGCTGCGCCTGTTCGATCAGGTCGACGGTCGCGTCGGCCGCCGCGTTGTCATACGAAAAGTACGTGCCGACCGATGCGGCGTCGGACAGAATCTGGCTGGCGTGAACGCTCGTCGCGCAGCAGAACGCGGCGAGGAAGAAGGCGACTGGTCTCATGGCGGGCGCCATTGTAGCGACGCCAATTCGCGTGGCAAGGGGCGGCTGCGACGCTGCTGCGCCGGCGCAACACACAGTGCCGAACCGGTGCCCGGACGCTGTGTTTCGAGCCGGGTTTCAGCCCGTCGATCAGCTGGGCGCGACGCGTGCGAGCCAGCTCGTCACGCCGTCGACGGAACGGAAATCCGCGAGGCTGCGCGCCGGCAACGCGGGATACGCGCCGCCGGCC
>NZ_JACFYV010000259.1:0-8491 GCF_016759955.1 Burkholderia sp. KCJ3K979 | reverse complement strand
CCCCCCGGCCGCCGCGCGATCAGTGTCCGATCGTCGCGATCTCTTGCCTGATCGTCCAGATTCGCCCTCACCCGCTGCACGCGGCCTGCACGCGCGCGCCGGGCGGTTCATAATCCCGCCATCGAACGACGGCGCCGCGGGGCGGGCCGTCCGGCAACAGGAAAAAACGATGGAAAGCGTCGATCTCGATGTACTGAAATCCAGCGCGCGCTGGCTCGAAGAAGGGCGCCGCGTGCTGCTCGTGACGGTCGTGAAGACGTGGGGCTCGTCGCCGCGCCCCGAAGGCGCGATGCTCGCGGTGCGCGAGGACGGCCTGGTGGTCGGCTCCGTGTCCGGCGGATGCATCGAGGACGACCTGATCGCCCGCGTGCATGCGAGCGGCATCGCGGCCGATGCACGCCCGGAAGCGCTCAAGTACGGCGTGACGGCCGAAGAGGCGCACCGCTTCGGGCTGCCGTGCGGCGGCACGATCCAGCTGGTGCTCGAGCCGCTCACGCGCGACAGCGGGATCGCCGCGCTGTGCGCGGAAGTCGAGGCCGGCCGCCTCGTCACGCGCACGATGACGCTCGCGACCGGCCGCGCATCGCTGTCGCCCGCGCAGGCGACCGACGGGCTCGCGTTCGACGGCGAACGGCTCGTGACGATCCACGGGCCGCGCTACCGGATGCTCGTGATCGGCGCCGGCCAGTTGTCGCGCTATCTGTGCCAGATCGCGGTCGGGCTCGACTACCAGGTGACGGTATGCGATCCGCGCGAGGAATACACGGATGCGTGGGACGTGCCGGGCACGCGCGTCGTCCGCACGATGCCCGACGATACGGTGCTCGACATGAAGCTCGATGCGCGTTCGGCCGTGATCGCGCTCACGCACGACCCGAAGCTCGACGATCTCGCGCTGATGGAGGCGCTGAAGACGCCCGCGTTCTACGTGGGTGCGCTCGGCTCGCGGCGCAACAACGCGGCGCGGCGCGAGCGGCTGCGCGAATTCGATCTGAACGAAGTGGAACTGGCCCGGCTGCACGGGCCGGCCGGCATCTACATCGGCAGCCGGACGCCGCCGGAAATCGCGATCTCGATCCTCGCCGAGATCACCGCCGCGAAGAACAACGTGTCGCTGCCGACGATCCTGCAGGTCGAAGGCGCGAAGGCCGCGCGCGAAATCGCGGCGAACAGCGGCGCCGCCTGCGGGCTCTGACCTGCGGCGGCGGGTGGCCTCGCTCGCCGGACGCCGGCCGTTACCCGGCGCGAACGTCGGTCAGGTCAGGCCGGCAGCGAGCGCCGCAGCAACCGAACCGACCACCAGCACGACGCCGACCGTGCGGCGCTTGTTCAGTTCGGTCCACAGCAGCACGCCCGTCAGCGACAGCAAGATCAGCGAACCCGCGATCGTATCCATCAGCAGCACCCAGCCGAGATTCATCCCGACGCCGCGATGCAGGTTGTTCAGCGTCGTCAGGAACGTGTTGCCGGTGCGCTTCACCGACACGTAGCCGTTGCCGACCCAGTATTCGGCCTGCAGGTTCTGGTGCGGCCCGAACACGCCGAATTGCCAGTGCTCGGGCTGCATCACGCGCTTGTCGCCCCACGCGACGGCCTGCGCGGGCTCCTTGCGCATGCGGCCCGGCTTGCCGTCGAAATGCAGTTCCTGCTGCAGCCACTTCGTCATCGCGGCGGGTGTTTTCGGCACCGGGTCCGGCAGCGCGATCTGCAGCTCCTCGACCTGCGGCTCGCCGGTCGAAATCTTCAGCGGCGGCGCGCGGTGGTTCAGCAGCACGCCGGTCACGCCGAACAGCAGCCCGAGCACCGCGCCCCACAGCCCGACCCAGCCGTGCACCTTGCGCAGCCACTTGATGAAGGTCGCGCGGCGCGAGCGCTGGCGGCGCGCGGCCAGTTCGTCGTCGTTCAGCGGGCGGCCCGCCGGGTGCAGCACGGTGACGCCGGCGCGCGGCATGCCCGTCTTGGGCGGGTCGATCGTTTCGGGCGCGTTCACGCGAAAGTATCCATTCGTTCAAAACAACGGGCGGCGCGCAGGGAGTGCGCACCGCCCGGTCAGCATGAAAATGAGAATGGATATCATTACATAAATCGAAAGCCGGCTCAATCCGTATGCATACGGAGCGGCAGGTTCGACGTGCGCGCGAATCAGGGAGAAAGGCACGCGTTGCGAGGCGATGACGCTCGATGAGCGGCACATGCCGGCAAAGCGGTCACGCAAGCCCGGACAGCATTTCGTAAGCAGGCGCCCGACGACAGGCCGTTCAGCGCAACGGCGACAACGGAAAACGCGGCGCGGCGTCGTCCGGCGCGGGCTCGGTGCGGTCGAGCGCGTATAGCCACGCGAGCAGGTCCGCGACCGCCTGATAGAGCTGCGGCGGAATCCGGTCGTCGAGATCGACCTGCATCAGCAGCGACACCATCTCCGGCGCCGTGTGCACGTACAGCCCGGCATCGTGCGCACGCGCGACGATCATCTCGGCGAGCACGCCGTAGCCCTTCGCCACCACGCGCGGCGCCGCATCGCCGCCTTTCGGGTCGTAGACGAGCGCGGCAGCGCGCTTGCGGGACGTCATGCTCATGGCAGCGCCTCGTCATCGTCGCCCGGCACCCGCGCCTCGGGGCCGCCCGCCGCGCCGCGCGCATACGCGGCCGCGGCGGCCTGGGCGGCGAACAGGTCGAAGCCGTCCGGCCCGTCGTCGACCGCGCGGATCGACAGCCCGCCCACCTTGAGTCCCGAGCCTTCGAGCCGCTGCCGCAGCGCGGCTTCGTGGCGCGTCAGACGGTCGGCACCCGTCGGGTTCGCGCGCAGCCGCGCGATGAGCTGCGCGCCGTTCAGCACCAGCTCGGCATCGACCGTGCCGAGCGACGGCAGCATCAGCGTCAGGCGCGTGCGCCACGCGATGCCGTCGCCCGCGTCGTCGCCACCGCCGCCGCGCGGCGCACGGTGGCCCGGCTCGTCGGGTTCGATCGTCCAGTCGAGCCGCGCGCCGGGCCATGCCTCGCCCGTCCAGCGAAACTGGTCCGTCGCGAGCGCATCGAGCTGCTGCCGCACGAGCGGCACCGCGGCCGGGTGGACGGTCGCGAGCGGTTGCGGCTGCGGACCGGACGATGCGGCGGCCAGTTCGGCACGCGCGGGCGTCCAGCGCGTATCGGCGGGCGTAGCCAGCGGATCGGACGGATCGGGCGGCAACGACGCGCCCGGCCGGGCCGCCGCCGGGGCGGCCTGCGCAGGGTCGCGCGCAGGCGCGCCGCCCGGTGCGGGCGGTTGCGCGGTGCCCCGCGCGGCGGCCGGCAGCGACGGACGCTGCGCGAGCAGTTCGTCGAGCAAGTCGGTCGATTCGTGCGGGAAGGCGTCCGGGTCGGCCGGCGCGAGCGCGGTCGCGAGGCGCGCCTGCGGCTCGCGCAGCAGCGCCGCGAGCGGACGTTGGCCAGCCAGCCACTGCGCGAGATGGGATTCGTAGAAGAGGCCGCTTTCGCTCACGGCCTGCGCCAGCGCCGCACGCAGCGCCGCGACGGGCGGGGCCACCGACGGCGCAGCCGCGGCCCGCGTCGCCGCGGCGGACGAGGACGACGCTTGATCGGGAACCGGCGTGGCGGCCCCAGCGGGACCGGACGCAGCCGGCGCGCGCGCCGGCACGGGCGTATCGGTGAGCAGCACGGCGGGATCAGCCAGCAGCGGCAGCCGACCGACGATCGCCGGCGTCGCATCGCCGCCCGAGCGCGAGATCGCGTCGAGCACGCGCCCGACCTCGGACAGCGCGGTCTGCGTGGAAGCAGGCGGCGCGGAGGGCGGGCTGCCGGCCGGCGGCGCGGACGACGCGCCGGCGCCCGGCGTGCCGACCTGCGCGGTCGCGCCGCCGCCGGCGGGCGCCGACACGGTGCCGGTCAGCAGGCTGTCGAGGCGGCTCGCCAGCAACGCGGCCGCAACGGAGTCGATACCGGTCATGATCGGAGCCTGCTCACCTTGGGGCATTCGCATGCGCGTTGCATATGCAAACAGCCCCTACACATCGTTGCGAATCCGGGGCGCGGCACGCCGGTGCCGCCCGCGGGAACAGCGCGCGCCGCGTGCGGCAGCGGGCCCGGGCGCCGCGCGCCCGTCTCCCGGAACACGGCCCTACCCGCGCGCGCGGTAGAGGTCGGTCAATACCTGGGTCGAGCGCCGCGCCTCGAACAGCGCGGACAACCGCGCGACGTCCGGACTCGCGAGATCGCGGATCGCGGCGTCGTCGGCCAGGATGCGGCGGATCAGGTCGAGCTTGCGGCCGAGATCCGATTCGTCGAGCGCGACGCCCGGATCGGCCTCCTTCAACCCGTCGACGAGCTGCATGAATTCGGCCTGCAACCCCGGCAACGCGCTCCAGTCGGCGCCGCGCGCGGCGCACAGCATCCGGCCCGACACGGCGGCGAGCGCCTCGTAACGCGCGAAGTATTCGGCCTTGAGATTCATCGTGATGCTTCCGCTACCTGTTGCGCGGCCATCCGCGCGACTTCCGGGGCGATGCCCGTCCATGCTTCCTCGAGCGTCGCGAGCAGGCCGTCGACCTCGACCAGCATCGCATCGCTCGCCTGCGCGTTCGCTTCCAGCAGGCGCCGGCCGATATACGCATACAGCGCATTGAGGCGCTCGGCGATCTCGCCGCCCGCGTCGCGGTTCAGCGACGCCTGCAGGCCGCTCTCGACGATCCGGATCGCCTTGCCGATCGCTTCGCCGCGCCCGGACACGTTGTCCTGCTGCAAATGCATGCGCGCCAGCGCGATCGCCTGCCGGGCGCCCTGGTACAGCATCGCGATCAGCCGGTGCGGGGAGGCGCCCATCACCCCGGTCTCGACGCCGACACGCGCGTACGCACTGGCTCCAGCGTGTCCTGGGGAAAACATGCGCTTCTCCTTGTTATGTGCCTTGGCTATGCGGGAGCCGCCGCCGTGCGTCGCACGGCGCGGCCTTCACCGGAGTTATCGGAAGGGATTTGGAAAGCTTTAGGTGAGCAGGGGCTGCCGCCGGGCGTCCGATGCCGGCGCGCCGGTCTCGTTCTGCAAGCCGGGCTGTGCCCGGATACCCGTCGTCGAATGGCCGCCCCTTTACACCGACATCTGCATGATGTCGTTGTAAGCGCTCACCAACTTGTTGCGGACCTGGAGCCCGAACTGGAAGCCGATATTGGCTTTCTGCATGTCGACCATCACGTCGTTCAGCGAGATGTTCGGCGCGCCGACCTCGAACGCCTTCGCCTCGCCGAGCGCATGCTGCTGGTCGCCGCTGATCTTGTCGAGCGATGCCTTCATCGCGCTCGCGAACGTGCCGGCCGTCGCCGCGCCCGAGCCGGCCAGCGCCGCCGTCGGGCTCGCGACGCCGCCGGACGCCTGCGCGGCCATCGACTGCATCTGTTGCAACACCGAACCGATTCCGCTGACGTTGGCAGTCATGCTGTCCCCAGACATAGAGAAAAGACCCGGACGCACCGGGCGATCCGCTGGCGCCGCACCACGCGCACCATGCCGGATCGCGAAAAAGGATAGCAGCGCGGCGCGCGTCAAAGCCGCGAAAGTACGGGGGAAACCCCGCTCTTTTCGGTCGATCGGAGTACGCCGCCGGTCACGATAATCGCATCGTGTCATTGTCCGCCCGCTCGTCCGAGCGAGCTCAGTCGTCCCGCTCCGGAGAAACTCGACGCATGGATTCGCAGGCCAACTCGCTGATCAACCCAGACGCCCGCGCGGGCCTCAGCCCGGCGCCCGGCGCCGCCGCGGCCGCCGCGTTGCCGGGCGCGGGCGGCGCAGGCGCGGACTTCGGGCTGGGCGGCTTCGCCGAACGCATTCCCGGCATCTCGCGGATGAAGGGCAACCCGAAGCTGCCGTTCGTGATCGCCGTCGCGTTCGCGATCGCCGCGATCACCGCGCTCGTGCTGTGGAGCCGGGCGCCCGACTACCGCGTG
The DNA here is from genome assembly GCF_016759955.1 of Burkholderia sp. KCJ3K979. Taxonomy (NCBI): domain Bacteria; kingdom Pseudomonadati; phylum Pseudomonadota; class Betaproteobacteria; order Burkholderiales; family Burkholderiaceae; genus Burkholderia; species Burkholderia sp. KCJ3K979. Next base: position 2,558 of record NZ_JACFYV010000259.1, on the reverse strand, counting down.
CTGTACAGCAACCTGTCGGACCGCGACGGCGGCGCGATCATCGCCGCGCTCCAGCAGGCAAACGTTCCCTACAAGTTCGCTGATGCCGGCGGCGCGATCCTGGTGCCGTCGGGCCAGGTGCACGAAACCCGCCTGAAGCTCGCCGCGATGGGGCTGCCGAAGGGCGGCTCGGTCGGCTTCGAGCTGATGGACAACCAGAAATTCGGCATCAGCCAGTTCGCCGAGCAGATCAACTACCAGCGCGCGCTCGAAGGCGAGCTGCAGCGCACCATCGAATCGATCAACGCCGTGCGCGGCGCGCGCGTGCATCTCGCGATCCCGAAGCCGTCGGTGTTCGTGCGCGACAAGGAAGCGCCGAGCGCGTCGGTGTTCGTCGACCTCTACCCGGGCCGCGTGCTCGACGAGGGCCAGGTGCAGGCGATCACGCGGATGGTGTCGTCCGGCGTGCCCGACATGCCGGCCAAGAACGTGACGATCGTCGACCAGGACGGCAACCTGCTGACCCAGACCGCGTCCGCGTCCGGCCTCGACGCGAGCCAGCTCAAGTACGTGCAGCAGGTCGAGCACAACACCCAGAAGCGCATCGACGCGATCCTCGCGCCGATCTTCGGCGCCGGCAACGCGCGCTCGCAGGTCAGCGCGGATCTCGACTTCTCGAAGATCGAGCAGACGTCGGAAAGCTACGGCCCGAACGGCACGCCGCAGCAGGCCGCGATCCGCAGCCAGCAGACCAGCAGCGCGACCGAACTCGCGCAGGGCGGCGCGTCGGGCGTGCCGGGCGCGCTGTCGAACACGCCGCCGCAGCCGGCCTCCGCGCCGATTGTCGCCGGCAACGGCCAGAACGGGCCGCAGACCACGCCGGTCAGCGACCGCAAGGACCAGACGACCAATTACGAGCTCGACAAGACGATCCGCCATACCGAACAGCCGATGGGCAGCGTGAAGCGCCTGTCGGTGGCGGTCGTCGTCAACTACCAGCCGGTCGCCGACGCGAAGGGCCACGTGACGATGCAGCCGCTGCCGCCCGCGAAGCTCGCGCAGGTCGAACAGCTCGTGAAGGACGCGATGGGCTACGACGCGAAGCGCGGCGACTCGGTAAACGTCGTGAACAGCGCGTTCTCGACCGTGAGCGACCCGTACGCCGACCTGCCGTGGTGGCGCCAGCCCGACATGATCGCGATGGCGAAGGAAGCCGCGAAGTGGCTCGGCATCGCGGCGGCCGCGGCGGCGCTCTACTTCATGTTCGTGCGCCCGGCGATGCGCCGCGCGTTCCCGCCGCCCGAGCCGGCCGCGCCGGCGCTCGCGGCGCCGGAAGACACGGTCGCGCTCGACGGCCTGCCCGCGCCGGAAAAGGCCGCGGAAGAAGCCGATCCGCTGCTGCTCGGCTTCGAGAACGAGAAGAACCGCTACGAACGCAACCTCGACTACGCGCGCACGATCGCCCGCCAGGATCCGAAGATCGTCGCCACCGTCGTGAAGAACTGGGTGTCCGATGAACGCTGAAGGCTTGACCAAGAGCGCGCTGCTGCTGATGTCGATCGGCGAGGAAGAGGCCGCGCAGGTATTCAAGTTCCTCGCGCCGCGCGAGGTCCAGAAGATCGGCGTGGCGATGGCCGCGCTGAAGAACGTCACGCGCGAGCAGGTCGAGGAGGTGCTGCAGGACTTCGTGAAGGAAGCCGAGCAGCACACCGCGCTGTCGCTCGATTCGAACGAGTACATCCGCTCGGTGCTGACGAAGGCGCTCGGCGAGGACAAGGCCGGCGTGCTGATCGACCGCATCCTGCAAGGCAGCGACACGAGCGGCATCGAGGGCCTGAAATGGATGGATTCGGGCGCGGTGGCCGAACTGATCAAGAACGAGCATCCGCAGATCATCGCGACGATCCTCGTGCACCTCGACCGCGACCAGGCGTCGGAAATCGCGTCGTGCTTCACCGAGCGGCTGCGTAACGACGTGCTGCTGCGGATCGCGACGCTCGACGGCATCCAGCCGGCCGCGCTGCGCGAGCTCGACGACGTGCTCACGGGCCTGCTGTCCGGCAGCGACAACCTGAAGCGCAGCCCGATGGGCGGCATCCGCACCGCAGCCGAGATCCTGAACTTCATGACGAGCGTGCACGAGGAAGGCGTGCTCGAAAGCGTGCGCCAGTACGACGCCGATCTCGCGCAGAAGATCATCGACCAGATGTTCGTGTTCGAGAACCTGCTCGACCTCGAGGACCGCGCGATCCAGATGGTGCTCAAGGAAGTCGAGTCGGAAACGCTGATCGTCGCGCTCAAGGGCGCGCCGCCCGCGCTGCGCCAGAAGTTCCTCGCGAACATGTCGCAGCGCGCGGCCGAGCTGCTCGCCGAGGATCTCGACGCGCGCGGCCCGGTGCGCGTGTCCGAAGTCGAGACGCAGCAGCGCCGCATCCTGCAGATCGTGCGCAACCTCGCCGAGAGCGGCCAGATCGCGATCGGCGGCAAGGCGGAAGACGCGTATGTCTGATTCGGCGAGCGATCGCGTGGGCACCCTCACCGCGTACCAGCGGTGGGAGATGGCGTCGTTCGACCCGCCG
>NZ_JACFYV010000258.1:0-8530 GCF_016759955.1 Burkholderia sp. KCJ3K979 | reverse complement strand
CCGGAGCATTCATGAAAACGCTGTTCTTGCAGGCCCCTTCGTATGACGGCTTCGACGGCGGAGCCGGCTCGCGCTATCAGGCGAAGCGCGAAATCCGTTCCTTCTGGTATCCGACCTGGCTCGCGCAGCCGGCCGCGCTCGTGCCGGGCAGCCGCGTCGTCGATGCGCCGGCCGACGGCCTGTCGGTCGAGGAAACGCTGAAGATTGCCAACGACTACGATCTCGTGATCATCCACACGAGCACGCCGTCGTTCCCGACCGACGCGATGTTCGCGCAGGATCTGAAGAAGATGAAGCCGTCGATGCTGGTCGGCATGGTCGGCGCGAAGGTGATGGTCGATCCGCACAACTCCCTCACGGCGAGCGAGGCGATCGACTTCGTGTGCCGCGAGGAATTCGACTACACCTGCAAGGAACTCGCCGAAGGCAAGCCGTTCCCCGAGATCAAGGGCTTGAGCTGGCGCGCGAAGGACGGCTCGATCGAGCACAACGAAGCGCGTCCGATCCTCGAGAACATGGACGAACTGCCGTTCGTCGCGCCCGTCTACAAGCGCGACCTGAAGATCGACAACTACTTCATCGGCTACCTGAACTACCCGTACGTGTCGATCTACACGGGCCGCGGCTGCAAGTCGCGCTGCACGTTCTGCCTGTGGCCGCAGACGGTCAGCGGCCATCGCTACCGCACGCGCTCGGTCGAGAACGTGCTCGCGGAAGCGAAGTGGATTCGCGACAACATGCCGGAAGTGAAGGAACTGATGTTCGACGACGACACCTTCACCGACGACCTGCCGCGCGCCGAAGCCATCGCCATCGGCCTGGGCAAGCTCGGCATCACGTGGTCGTGCAACGCGAAGGCCAACGTGCCGTACAAGTCGCTGAAGATCATGAAGGAAAACGGCCTGCGGCTGTTGCTGGTCGGCTTCGAATCAGGCGACGACCAGATCCTCGTGAACATCAAGAAGGGCGTGCGCACCGATTTCGCGCGCCGCTTCAGCGCGGACTGCAAGAAGCTCGGCATCAAGATCCACGGCACCTTCATCCTCGGCCTGCCGGGCGAGACGCAGGAAACCATCAAGAAGACGATCGAGTACGCGAAGGAAATCAATCCGCATACGATCCAGGTGTCGCTCGCCGCGCCGTATCCGGGCACGACGCTGTACAAGCAGGCGGTGGAAAACGGCTGGATGGAAGAGAACAAGACCATCAACCTGGTCAGCAAGGAAGGCGTGCAGCTCGCGGCGATCGGCTATGCGCACCTGTCGCGCGACGAGATCTACCACCATCTCGAGCAGTTCTATCGCCAGTTCTACTTCCGTCCGTCGAAGATCTGGGAAATCGTGCGCGAGATGCTGACGAGCTGGGACATGATGAAGCGTCGCCTGCGCGAAGGCGTCGAGTTCTTCCGCTTCCTGCGCGCGCACGAGGCCTGATCCGTGGCGACGCAGCGGGCGGCGCGGGCGCTGATCTTCACCGCGGACGACTTCGGGCTGCACCCGCGCGTCAACGCGGCGGTCGAGCGTGCGCACCGCGACGGCGTGCTGAACGCCGCCAGCCTGATGGTCGGCGCCCCCGCCGCGCAGGATGCGATCGAACGCACGCGGCGGTTGCCGTCGCTCGCGGTCGGCCTGCACCTGGTGCTCGCGGACGGGCCGGCCACGCTGCCCGCGCATGAGATTCCCGCGCTCGTCGGGCCCGACGGGCGCTTCGGCGACGCGATGGCGAAGGACGGCTGTCGCTTCTTCTTCCTGCCGCACGTGCGCGCGCAGCTGCGCCGCGAAATCCGTGCGCAGTTCGACGCGTTCGCGGCGAGCGGCTTGCCGCTCGACCACGTGAACGCGCACAAGCATTTCCATCTGCATCCGACCGTGCTGTCGATGATCATCGAGATCGGCCGCGACTACGGGCTGCGCGCGGTGCGGCTGCCGTACGAAACGAGCGCGCCCGTGCTGCTCAAGCCGTGGATCGCGCTGGTGCGCGCGCGGCTCGACCGCGCGGGGCTCGCGCACAACGACTACGTGGTGGGCATCGAGCAGACGGGCGCGATGGACGAGGCCGTGCTGCTCGACGCGCTCGCGAAGCTGCCGCCGGGCGTCGGCGAGATCTACTGCCATCCGGCCGAGGCCGGCGACGGCCCGATCACGCCGACGATGGCCGGCTACCGTCCGGTCGACGAACTGGATGCGCTGCTGTCGCCGCGCGTCGCGGCCGCGCTGAAGGCGGCGGGCGTCGCGACCGGCGGCTTTGCCGACGTATTCGGCGAGCCTGCGGCCCGACGCGGCGCGCACACGTCGCGCGCACCGGGAGCGCAGCCGTCATGAGCAAGTGGATCAAGTGGCTCGGCTGGCCGATCGGCATCGGCATCCTGCTCGCGCTGGGGCTGCACGAAGGCGTCGGCGACGTGTCGCAGATGCTCGCGCGCGCCGGCTATGCGCTGCTGTGGCTCGTGCCGTTCCACGCGCTGCCGCTGCTGCTCGATGCGTATGCATGGCACCAGCTGCTCGACCGGCGCAGTTCGCTGCCGTTCCTGTGGTGGATCGCGACCGTGCGCGAGGCCGTGAACCGGTTGCTGCCCGTGGTCGGGATCGGCGGCGAGATCGTCGGCATCCGGCTCGCGCGCTGGCAGGTGCCCGACGCGAGCCGCGTGACCGCGTCGGTGATCGTCGAGGTGCTCGTGACGATCGTCGTCCAGTATGCGTTCGCGGCGCTCGGCCTCGTGCTGCTGCTCGCGACGACCGACAACATGGGCGGCGGCACGATCGGTCTTGCGCTGCTGCTGACGCTGCCGTTGCCGGTGCTCGGCGTGGTGCTGATGCGGCGCGGCGGCATCTTCCATGCGATCGAGCGTTTCGCGGGCCGCCTGCTCGGCGATTCGCACCGGCTGCTGCAGGGCGTCGACGGCCGTCGGCTCGACGCCGACATCGATTCGCTGATGTCGCGCACGGGCCTGCTGTTCAGCGCGTTCTTCTGGCAACTGGCCGGCTACGTGCTCGGCGCGCTCGAGATCTACTGGGCGCTTGCGCTGCTCGGCCACCCGGTGTCGATCGGCGGCGCGATCGCGATCGAGGCGATGACGCAGGCGGTGCGGCATGCGGCGTTCATGGTGCCGGGCGGGCTCGGCGTGCAGGAGGCGACCGTCGTGCTGCTCGCGCAGATGTTCGGCGTCGACCGCGAGACGGCGCTGTCGCTCGCGGTGGTCAAGCGCGGCCGCGAGGTGCTGTTCGGCTGCCTCGCGCTCGGCTCGTGGCAGCTTGCCGAGCTGGTGCGCACGCGCGGCCGGCTGGGCGCGCCGCCGGCCGGGCCGCGCCCGGCGCCGCCGGCGAAGCGGGCGTCCGAAACCCGGACCGAAACCGAAACGACGCATTGAACACGGGACGGGCTGCACGGCCCGTCTCGCGCTTTTGGCGTCGCGCGGGTATCCTTGCCGCGTGTTTTCTCGACGCGCCACTCTTCCGATGATTTTCCGTTTCCGGCTGCTTTCCGTGACGATGCTGGCCGCCGCGCTGGCGCTGACCGGTTGCGACGACCAAGGCCATCTCGACGTGCAACGTATCAGGGACTTCTTCAACGCGATCAAGCCCGCGCCGCTATTGCTGAAAGGGCTGAAGGTCGGCGAATCGACCGAGGCCGACGTGCGCGGCACGATGGGCAAGCCCGAGACCGAGCGCACGTTCACCGACGGCTCGAAGCGTCTCGAGTATCCGCGCGGCCCGATGGGCAACCAGACGTGGTTCGTCGATCTCGATGCGAACGGGCGCTACACGGGCGCGACGCAGGTGCTGACCGCCGAGAATTTCGCGAAAGTGCGCCCGGGGATGGACGAAGACGAGGTGCGGCGCCTGCTCGGCAAGCCCGGCGACATCGCGCAGTATCCGCTGAAACCCGAGACGGTCTGGAGCTGGCGCTGGCTCGAGGACGGCGTCAACACCGACGCGTTCTTCAACGTCCATTTCGGCCCGGACGGGCTCGTTTATACGACCTCGCGCTCCGACATCCTGAAAGGGCGCTGACCTTCACGCGCGGCGTTTCTTCAGCCAGTCGCGCAGCGCGTCGTTCATGCGCGTCTGCCAGCCCGGGCCTTCTGCCCGGAACGCGGCGAGGATGTCCGCGTCGTAGCGGATGCTGACCTGTTCCTTCGGGTGCTCGAGCTTCGGGCGCCCGAATTTCTTCGCGACGACCTCGACGAAGGGCTTCATCGCATCGATTTCTTCGTCGCCGAGTTCACGGGCGTCCGGATCGGCGGCGATGCCGCGCGCAATCGCCGCTTCTTCCTCGGGCGTGTTGCGGATGAATTTAACCGCCTTCTTCATACCGACTCATCTCTCGGTTGTTGGCTTTTCGCAGGCTGACGACGCGCAGCGCGCGGCCGCGCGGGACGACGATCGCCGTGTAAAGGCGCGTGCCGATCGGCACCAGACAGATCCAGCGTGCGTCGCCGTAGTCCCGGCGGGTGTCCGGCCACGTGCGCGCGGCTTCCCACTCGGCGAATTCGGCCATTCGCAACGAGATGCCGTGTTTCAGCCGGTTCGACAGATCCTTGGCCTCGTCGAAAACGAATGGAATTTCGACTAATTGTGGATGCAAAAACATGGGCAGGCAAGGAGTTTTTGTGGATGCAAAAAATAAGACGCCGCGGCGGATGGCATCGAATCGGCGCGCAGGCGCGCATCGTGTCGCGGGCATGAGCGAGCGATTGTGTGACGCGGGCCTGGACCTGCCCATTCGGCCTGATGGCCAGCCCGGCGCTATATCGAAAAAGCGACCGGAAAATTGCAAAAAACCCGCTTCCCGGTGCGTCATCCGACTGTCAGGAAGCGGGTTTTTTCCTTTGGAAACAGCGGTATAGGCCGTGCGCAGAAATGGTGGGACGAATTGTTGCGACGCAGCAACCGCGCGCACGGTGATTTGAGGCAATCAATTTCGCTTGCGACTATCCGCGTCACCCCGGCGCGGGACAGGCTGTCGCGTCGGCATTCATTCAACTCTGGAGACGCGCGTGTTCCTTTACGGCTTTGGTCCCGTCCTCTGGGCCGGCACCGTGCAGACCATCGAGCTGTCGGTGCTGTCGCTCGCCACTGCGGTGGCGCTGGGGCTGATCGGCGCGGTGGCGAAGCTGTCGCACAACCGGGTGCTGCGAGCGATCGCGACCGGTTATACGACGCTGATCCGCTCGGTGCCCGATCTCGTGCTGATGCTGCTGCTGTTCTACAGCATCCAGATCTGGCTGAACCAGTTCACCGACCTCGTCGGCTGGAACCAGATCGACATCGATCCGTTCGTGGCCGGCGTGCTGACGCTCGGCTTCATCTACGGCGCGTACTTCACCGAGACGTTTCGCGGCGCGTTCCTGTCGGTGCCGCGCGGCCAGCTCGAAGCCGGTTCGGCTTACGGGATGAGCGGCGCGCGCGTGTTCGTGCGGATCATGTTTCCGCAGATGATGCGCTTCGCACTGCCGGGCATCGGCAACAACTGGCAGGTGCTCGTGAAGGCGACCGCGCTGGTGTCGATCATCGGTCTCGCGGACGTCGTGAAGGCCGCGCAGGACGCCGGCAAGAGCACGTTCAACATGTTCTTCTTCATCCTCGTCGCGGCGCTGATCTATCTCGCGATCACGACCGTCTCCAACCTCGTGCTGATCCAGCTCGAGAAGCGTTATTCCATGGGCGTGCGGCACGCAGAACTATGATCGAGATCCTCCAGGAATTCGGCAAGGCGTTCCTTTTCTGGGACGGCCAGCGCCTGTCCGGCCTCGCGGTGACGCTGTGGCTGCTCGTCGCATCGATTTCGCTCGGCTTCGTGTGCGCGGTGCCGCTCGCGGTTGCGCGCGTGTCGAGGAACAAGTGGGTGTCGATGCCGGTGCGGTTCTACACGTACGTGTTCCGCGGCACGCCGCTCTACGTGCAGCTGCTGCTGATGTACACGGGCATGTACAGCCTCGAGTTCGTGCGCTCGCACTCGCTGCTCGACGCATTTTTCCGCAGCGGTTTCAACTGCGCGATCCTCGCGTTCGCGCTGAACACCTGCGCGTACACCACCGAGATCTTCGCCGGTGCGATCCGCGCGATTCCGCACGGCGAGGTCGAGGCGGCGCGCGCGTACGGGATGTCGTCGTTCACGATGTACCGCCGCGTGATCCTGCCGTCGGCGCTGCGTCGCGCGCTGCCGCTGTACAGCAACGAGGTGATCCTGATGCTGCACGCGACGACCGTCGCATTCACCGCGACCGTGCCGGACATCCTGAAGGTCGCGCGCGATGCCAATTCCGCGACCTACATGGCGTTCCAGTCGTTCGGAATCGCCGCGCTGATCTATCTTGCGGTATCGTTCGCACTCGTCGCGGCGTTTCGCCGCGCGGAGCGCCACTGGCTCGCGTACCTCGCGGCCGCCCGTCATTGAATTACTTCGAGGAGAGCCAGTTGGCCGAGATCACCCAAACGAGCGCGTCCGCTTCCGTCAAGCTTGCCGCGGTCGACATCCACAAGCGCTATGGCGACAACGAGGTGCTCAAGGGCGTGTCGCTGAACGCGAAGGCTGGTGACGTCATCAGCATCATCGGCGCGAGCGGCTCGGGCAAGAGCACGTTCCTGCGCTGCATCAATTTTCTCGAGCGGCCGAACGCGGGGCAGATCGTCGTCGACGGCGAGGCCGTGCGCACGAAGACCGATCGCGCCGGCGCGCTCGAAGTCGCCGATCACAAGCAGTTGCAGCGCATTCGCACGAAGCTTGCGATGGTGTTCCAGCACTTCAACCTGTGGGCGCACATGAACGTGCTCGAGAACGTGATGGAAGCGCCCGTGCACGTGCTCGGCATTTCGAAGAAGGAAGCCGAGGAGCGTGCACGCGAGTATCTCGAGAAGGTCGGTTTGCCGCCGCGCGTCGAGAAGCAGTATCCGTCGCATCTGTCGGGCGGCCAGCAGCAGCGCGTGGCGATCGCCCGTGCGCTGGCGATGCATCCGGACGTGATGCTGTTCGACGAGCCGACCTCCGCGCTCGATCCGGAACTGGTGGGCGAAGTGCTGAAGGTGATGCAGAAGCTGGCCGAGGAAGGCCGCACGATGATCGTCGTCACGCACGAGATGGGCTTCGCGCGCAACGTGTCGAACCACGTGATGTTCCTGCATCAGGGGCGGACCGAGGAGGAGGGCGATCCGAAGGAAGTGCTGGTGCGCCCGCAGAGCGAGCGGCTCAAGCAGTTCCTGTCGGGCAGCCTCAAGTAACGCGACAGGGCAGGTTTCAACCGTGGTACCGGTGTCTCGTCCCGCAGGCGCCACCCGCACGACGCAGGTGGCGATCGTTGCATTGCCGCCCGTGTCGATGTCGGGCGTGGGTCCGATCGTCGATGCGCTGAATCTCGCGAACGAGATCGACGGGCGGCTCCTGTACCGCTGGCAGGTGTGTTCGTGGGACGGGCGGCCGGTGCCGCTCGCGGGCGGCGCGCAGTGGCATGCCGATGCGGCGTTCAACGATGCGATCGCGTGCGACTGGTTGATCGTCGTGTCCGAACGGTTTCAGCAGTTTGCCGATTACCGGTTGTTTCTCGCGAGTCTCGCGCGGGTCGGGCAGCGTACGCCGGTCGTGACGGGTATTCACCACGGCGTGTGGTGGCTCGCGATGGCGGGCCAGCTTTCCGGGTATCGCGTGAGCGTGAACTGGGAGACGTATCAGCAGTTCGCCGAGCAGTTCGAGCGGTCGATCGTCACGCAGCAGATCTTCGAGATCGATCGCGATCGGGCGACCTGTGCCGGTGGGCAGGCGACCGTCGATTTCATGCTGGCCATGATTGGCCGGGAACATGGGGCGGATCTCGCGGAGCGGATTGCCGATGCGCTGGGAGCCGGCACACTGCGCAGCGGCGAGGAGCGGCAGAGGATTCCTTTTGTTACTGCTCCGGGGGAGCGGCATCCTCGGTTGAATGACGCGTTGCTCTTGATGGAAGCCAATGTCGAGGATCCGCTTACTACCGATGAGATCGCCGGATTGGTCGGCGTTTCGCGCCGACAGTTGGAGCGGCTCTTTCGGCAGTATCTCGGGGCGATGCCCTCCAAGTATTACCTCAATCTTCGGCTGCTCAAGGCTCGGACGCAGTTGCAGCGGACCAGCAAGTCGGTTGTTCAGGTTTCTCTCGCTTGTGGGTTCTCTTCTGCTGCGCACTTCTCCAACGCTTACCGCGAAAGGTTTGGGGTTACGCCTCGGGAGGATCGAAGAGCGTGGCTCGAGAAGCAGACCGGCGGGGGCAGTGAGCCTCGGGGTGGGGCGCTCGTCGAGCGCGGGAAAGATTGAGGTTTGGGTTTGGTTTGTTTGGTGGTTTGCTCGCGGTTGGCGTGAAGCACCTGTGATCGTGTCGGTCTATTAGCGTCGCCCCTGCGCGGGGCAGCGGTCACTTTTCTTTGTCTTGCCAAAGAAAAGTAACCAAAAGAAAGGCGCTCGGATATCGCATGACTTACCGGTGCCATGGCGCCCCGAGTGGTCCGCACAAAAGTGTCCGCGCCAGTCAGGAATCCGGAGTGGTTCGAGCAATGGTTCTGACACC
>NZ_JACFYV010000257.1:0-8699 GCF_016759955.1 Burkholderia sp. KCJ3K979 | reverse complement strand
GCCCGGCACCGGGCCGTCGTCGGCGCCCGCCTTCGGCGCGCCGACACGCAGCGACAGCCCGTCGATCGGCAGACGTTCGACCGTGCCGCCTACCTCGAATTCGGCGTCGGTCCATTGCCAGCGGTTGAACACGTGCACGACGGCGCCGGTCGGCAGGCCGAGCGCATGCGCCTGCTTCGCGAGCTGTTCGAACGTCAGCGGCTCGAGGCCGTCGGCGGTCAGCTTGCCGTCGACCCAGCGTGCATCCTCGATGCGGATCGTATACGGCGCGGCCTGGCCGCCGCCGAGGCCGCGCGTCCAGATCGACATCGCGGCCGGCCACAGCCCGTAGCGAAACACGGCGCGCGCGGCTTCGCGCGTGCTGTGCGTGAAGTAGTACGCCGAGTTCGTCGCGCTCGACGGCGACGCATAGCCCGGCGACCAGCGCGGGTTCGCGCTCAGGCGATCCTGGTCGGCCTGCGACATCAGGTACGGGTCGCCGCTCGTCTCGACCGGCAGGTCCGGCCATTCGGTCACGGCCACGCGCACGTCGGTCGCCGGACGGCCGAGCCATTTCGCGACCGCGACAGCCTGCGACGTCGACATCCCGGTGCCGATCTCGGCCGCCGTATGCTGCAGCGACACCTTGCCGTGCGCGTCGAACTCGACCTTCGCGAACGACGCTTCCGCGCCCGTGCCGAAATCCTTCTGCACGCACGCGAAGCCGACGCCGTAGCGCTTGCCCGGATGCGCGGCCTCGAACTCCGCCTTGCGCGCGGCACGACGCGTCCACAGCGGATGCTGCTTCGCGCGCTCGAGCACTTCGTCGACGCGCAGCGCGCCGGCGGGAATCGCCCCCTGCGTGTTCTTCATTCCCGAACGCAGCGCGTTGCGCAGACGGAACTCGATCGGGTCGATGTTCAGTTGCGCGGCGATCTCGTCGACCGCCATCTCGGTCGCGGCCATGCTCTGCAGCGTGCCGTAGCCGCGCGCGGAACCGGCGTCGATCGCACGCGATGCGATCGCGACGGCCGCGAGGTCGCTCTTCGGGAAGTAGTAGATCGATTGCGCGGCGGTGGCGCCGACCATCGCGACCGACGGCGAGAAGTTCGAGCGGCCGCCGCCGTTCGCCTCGAAGTCGCCCTTGAACGACTGCAGCAGGCCCGTATTGCGGTCGACCGCGATCCGGTAATGCATCTTGAACGCGTGACGCTTCAGCGACGTCTGGAACTGCTCGTAGCGGTCGTTCGCGAAACGCACCGGGCGGCCGTCCGCGTACAGCGCGCAGACGAGGCCGTAGAACGGCACGTTGAAGTGATCCTTCGAGCCGTAGCCGACCGTGTAGCACGGATGCACGAACAGCTTCTTCACCGGGAAGCGGCATTTCGCGACCATCGCGGCCGCATTCTCCGACACTTCGAGCGGCGACTGCGTCGGCACGACGAGGTGCAGCGACTGCGTCGCGGCGTCGTACCAGCAGTTCGCGTTGTCGGGTTCGAGCGCGGCCGTATCGACCGACTGCGTGTTGTATTCGCGGTCGAACACGAGCCAGTCGGCTGACGGATGGTCGAGCTCGCTCGCGATCTGCCCGGCGAGGAACATGCCCTGCTCGTCGAGCTTGCCGTGCTCCTTGCCGTCCGGCCAGACCGGCAGGTGCTTGCGCATCATGCTCGGGAAGATCGGCGCGTCCTTCAGGCTCGAATAGACGTCGTCGTCATAGGCCGTCTTGCCGCCCACGCGCACGTAGCGGAAGGTGCCCCACGGATCGCGCTCGAGCGGGCCCGTGACCGCGCCGTAGCGGATCACGTCGTCGCGGAACTTGAGCGCGTTCTTCGCGAAGCGGAAACGCGCGAAGTCGTGATAGATGAGGATCGCGACCGCATGACCGAGATACGCGGGCGTCTTGCCGGCCGGTAGCAGCATGTCGTCGCCGTAGAACGCCGGGAATGCGACGCCGTCGCGCGCGAGATCGTCGGCCGTGACCACGCGGTCCGGCTTCAGCTCGTCGCCGAGCAGCGACAGGTCGAAGCCTTCGTACGTGCGGTCGGCCTGCGTGACGCGCAGGATCAGCGCGTGCGACTGCTGCTGCGGCCAGTGCGGCATGTCGGCGGCGCGCACGTCGCGGGCGAACACTTTCGAGCCGGTGACCTTCGCGATGCCGTCGATGCGGAATTGAGGGATGCCGGTGACGCTATCCCATTTGACCGGGGTGAGGAGTTTTTCTTCGAAGAGCGCCGCGAACGCGCGGCTGCCGATGGGCGCGACATACACCGCGACGCCCGCCAGCACGCTGGCTTTCAGAAAACCCCGCCGTGACAGGCCGTGGTTTTTCATTGGGGGAGAACCTCCTGATGCGGCTCGGACGGCGATCGGGTGTCGCGGCGTTCGGAGCGGCGCGCATTCTGGCATTGTTTTTGATATATCGCCTATAGTATTTCCCGCATGAAATACTTATTGGATTTCTTATGACGGGTTTCAGCCGGGCTGCGGCGGGTGGTCGCGGGGCGATCCGTTGGCCGTTTGCGTGCGGCCGGATGCCGTCGTACATCGTTCCGTTCGCAACGAACCGGCCTTTGCGCCGCCGAATCCGCAAGCCGCTCGCAGCCGGGACTGACGACCGCGCACGACGCAATGCGCGGTGCCGCCGGGCGGCCCGCGCCGCCGCCGTTTTTCATCAGTTGCTCCGAGAAACGCCGTCCTTCAGAACGGGGAGGAAAGGCGTGCTGTTGACAGGCAGCTTCTTCCCCGGGTTAGGATTACGTGCATGATTCTTGTCTACCGCTACCGGGTGAAATCGCTCAACGGACTGCTCAACAAGCAGAGCCGTGCGGTGAACTACGTCTGGAACTTCTGCAACGACACGCAAAAGCACGCGCTCAAGTGGAGCAACAAGTGGCCGACGGGTTTCGACCTGAACGTGCTGACGACCGGTAGCAGCAAGGAACTCGACATCCACTCCGGCACGATTAACGCGACGTGCGAGCAATATGCGAACTCGCGCAGTCAGCACCGTCGGCCCTACCTGCGCTATCGCAGCAGGAAATCGCTGGGCTGGGTGCCGCTGAAGGGCCGTGACCTGAAGCGCGAAGGTGACGCGTTCCGTTTCGCCGGCAACACGTTTCGCGTGTTCAACAGCCGACCGCTTCCCGAAGGCAAGATCAAGGATGGAATCAACTTTGCGCAGGATGCACGCGGCAACTGGTTTCTCAACATCGTGATCGAGATGCCGGATGTGCACGCCCGCCCGATCCGTTCCGGCGTCGGCGTCGATCTTGGCCTGAAAGACTTCGCCACACTTTCGACCGGCGAGAAGCTGCCCAATGACCAGTTCGGTCGACGAGCGGCGGAAAAGCTGGCGAAAGCGCAACGGGCGCGAAAGCACAAGCGGCATATCGCGAAGCTGCACGCCAAGGTCGCGAATGCGCGTGCCGATTTTCAACACAAGCTCGCGCTCGATCTGGTGCGGCGTTTCGATTACATCGCGGTCGGCAACGTGTCGGCCGCGAAATTTGCCAGAACCAGGATGGCGAAAAGCGTCTACGACGCGTCCTGGTCGTCCTTCCGAAACAAGCTCCGCTACAAAGCGATCGCGCACGGAGCCACGTTCGAGGAAGTCGACGAAAGCGGTTCGACCCAGTCCTGTTCGTCGTGCGGGTCGAGAGACAGCACGACGCGGCCGAAAGGTATCGCAGGACTGCGAGTAAGAGAATGGGCCTGCAGTGACTGTGGTGTCGAGCATGATCGAGATATCAACGCTGCGCTGAACATTCTCCGATGCGGACGTGCATCGCCAGGTGTGGGAATTCTCTCCCTTTGGGGAGAGGAGGACGTCAAGGTAATGTCGTGCGCATCCGGCTCGGCCGGGCTTCCGCCACGTGCCGTGCGGGCGCCGCCAGCCATCGAGACATCGTGTCGAGGTCAATAATCATGGCAGTCAGGGCGGCTCTCCTGAACTCCGTTCTCGCCACTCCCCCCTCCGGCAACCACCGCGTGACGGCCGCGCTGCGTCCGTCGATGCTCGTGACGCTGTTCGAGGACGTGCGCCCGATGGCGCTGTCCGGGCTCGCGAGCGGCTTCGTCGCGGCCGTCGCGCTGATCCGGCTGCAGCAGCTGTGGTGCCTCGCGTGGCTCGTCGTCGACGTCGGCCTGCTCATTGCGCGCCTGTCGATCGCACGGGCCTACACGGTACGGCGCAACGCCGGCGACGATCGCGCCGAATACTGGGCGAAGCGCTATGCGCCGGTGTCGCTCGTTGCCTGCTTCGTGCTCGGCCTCGGCGTGATGGGCTGCGTGCAGGCCACCGACGTCGAACTCGGCACGCTGTCCGTGATGGTCGCAGGCGGCGTGTTCGGCGGGATCGCGTCGCGCAATTCGGCGCTGCCGCGGCTCGCGATGACGCAGGTCGTGCTCGGCGTGCTGCCGATCGGCGTCGGTGCGCTGCTGGCCCCTCGGCCGGGCGCCTGGCTGCTGGTGCCGCCGCTCGCGATCTATCTCGCGGCAATGCGCACGGTCGTCCAGCGCCACTACCGCGTGCTCGTCGCGCTGATCGCCGCGCGCCAGCGCAACGCCGAACTCGTCGCCCGCTTCGACGCCGCCCTCACCTACATGCCGCACGGCCTGTGCATGATCGATGGCGACAGCCGCGTGATCGTCGCGAACCGTCGGACCGCGCAACTGTTCGGCTCGCCGCGCGAGATCATGCTCGATACGCCGTTGCCCGCCGTGGTCGCCGCGCTCGGCACCGATGCCGTGATCGATCCCGGCGGCGCCGGCCTCGCCGCGCAGTGCGACAGCTGGCTGAGCCGCCACGAGCCCGGGCCGCTCGACATCGCGCTCGCCGACGGCCGCCAGCTCGAACTGACGCGCCACCGCGTGCCTGACGGCAACGCGGTGATCATCGTCGAGGACGTCACCACACGCCGCCAGACCGAACAGCACATCCGGCACCTCGCGCGACACGACGCGCTGACGGGTCTGCCGAATCGCCACGAACTGCACGCCGAGCTCAAGCGAATGCTCGCGCGCCGGCCGCGGCTGCCGAGCCCGGCATTCGCCGTCATGTATCTCGACCTCGACGGTTTCAAGTCGATCAACGACCGCTTCGGCCACCAGGCCGGCGACGAAGTGCTCACGCAAGTCGCCGAGCGGCTCGGCAAGACGCTGCCGCCGGGCGAGCTCGCCGCGCGCATCGGCGGCGACGAATTCATCGTCGCGATCGACGACACGACGATGCAAGCGTGCTCGATCCTCGCCGCGCGGATCATCCGGCAGATTTCGGCGCCGTACGCGCTGTCGATCGGCGAGACCGTCTGCATCGGCATCAGCATCGGCATCGCGCTCGACGACGGGCACGGCTCGCCCGACGAGCTGATCCGGCAGGCCGACAGCGCGCTGTACGACGCGAAGTCGGCCGGCAAGGGCATCTACTGCTTCTACTCGAGCGGCAGCCGCCGCATGGCGCCGGCCGCCGCCAGTTGAACCGGCGACGCGGCACTCCGCCGCGCGTTCGTCCTTGCCGTACCCGCCGCACCCTCCCGCGATTCAATTCCGAAACACTTTGCCGGTTCGCACGTGGCGCCGCGCGTTCGCGTGTCACGTGACGTGTTCCGTAACATCGCCGTCCGGCATGCCGAAAGATGACTGCAGAAGCCCGCACGATCGAGGCCGAGTGCGGCATTTCGCGGTTGGCACTCTTATTGCTCCTTGATGGGGAAAGAACGTTTCAGGGAGCCCAACATGAATACCGTCGACGTCCTCGCACGAACCGAAATCATCGACGAACAGGCCGTGATCGACGGCGCCTCGCTGATCCGCCGGCTCGTGTCCGACCGCCGGATGCCGGCCGCGTACGAAGCCGCATGCATCGACAATCCGCCGCTCACGCTGTACGGCGCGTTTCGCCAGGGCGTCGCCGATCACGCCGCGCGGCGTGCGAATCCGTATCGCGCCGGCAGCCGGTTCTGGGCGCTGTGGGAAGAAGGACGTCTCGAAGCTGAAACATCCGGCCGATAAGCCGGTCATGCGCGCCGGCCCTGTCCCGACACGGGCTGGCGCGAAAGCCGGCGCGTGAATGCAGCCGGCCGGCACGCCGGCATGGCTTCATCGCTGCAACATCGCGCGGGCTCGCGTATCGGCCCGGCAACGCACGGCAGTGCGCCCGTCCGCAGTCACGCGCAGCCCCGCTGATCCCGCCCGCCGCGCCGCGCGGTGCCGGTTTCCCCTATAAGATGGCAGATTCCGTTCATCGAACGATACCGCCATGACCGCCTCTTCCTCTCCCCGCAATCCCATTCACTGCGAAATCGATCTCGACGCGCAAGGCAAGCACGCGGGCTACCTGCGCCTGCCGCACTCCGTGCACCGCTCCGCCTACGGCTGGCTGCCGATTCCGATCGTGTCGATCCGCAACGGCGACGGCCCGGTGGCGCTCGTGATGGCCGGCAACCACGGCGACGAGTACGAAGGCCAGATCATCGTGTCGCAACTGATGCGCGAAATCGAACCCGACATGGTCAGCGGGCAATTGATCCTGCTGCCGATGGCGAATTTCCCGGCGGCGGATGCGGGCCAGCGCGTGTCGCCGCTCGACGAAGGCAACCTGAACCGCAGCTTTCCCGGCGACCCGACCGGCACGCCGACGCAGATGATCGCCCACTACATCGAGCATGTGCTGCTGTCGCGCGCGCAGTACCTGGTCGACCTGCATTCGGGCGGCAGCTCGCTGCTGTACCAGGGCGGCAACATGCTCGCGATCGATCCGCTCGACGCCGACGAAGCCGCGAAGCTCAACGGGCTGCTGGTCGCGTTCGGCTTGCAAAACGCGCTGCTGCACGCACCGAATCCCGTGCATTCGGCGTCGGCCGCGCGCCGGCAAGGCGCGATCTCGATCGTCACCGAGCTCGGCGGCGCCGGCATGGCCGATCCGTCGCTGATCCGGCTCGGCCGCCAAGGGCTGCTGCATTACCTCGGCTACATCGGGCTGCTGCACGGCGCGCTCGTGCCCGACGCGCCGCCGACCGTCCCGCGTTTCATGCGCGTCGACGGCGATCGCCATTTCGTCTATGCGTACGAGCGTGGGCTGTATGAACCGCTCGTCGAACTCGGCGATCAGGTGAAGGCCGGGCAGCCGGCCGCGTGGGTGCATTTCCCCGATACGCCGTTGCGCGAACCGGTGCTGCATCGGTTCAACGGCGATGGCGAGGTGGTGTGCAAGCGGGTGCCCGCGCAGGTGCGGCGCGGGGATTGTCTGTTTCAGCTGGCGGAGTTGTCGACGCCGCCACGTGTCATCGAGTGAGGCACCCGACTGACGCGTTCACGACCATCGTACGCCGCCAGTGCGGACACGCTGACCGTCAGTCGGACGACACCGGCGACTCATTCCCCTGCGCAACGCCGGTTACGTATTCAAGGTTCTTCTACTGTTCTGCGCTTTGGCGGCACGGTAGGCCAGCGAATTCTGGCGGAAGTTGAAAGGCATGGAGCAACGCGCATAGCCTCTGAATCGGTTGATCGTGCCGACGGGCGCACCGGTCTTTGAGCTAGCTGGCTTCCGGCCACTGACCGCCCCCGTCATATAGAATGACGCGCTTTGCCCGTACGCCTATGTGGTTCAAGAATCTCCAGCTTCACCGTCTTCCCGCACCCTGGGCCGTCACCCCCGACCAGATGGAAAAATGGCTGGCGCCTCACGCGTTCCAGCCGGGCAGCAGCGTCGAGATGCAGCGCGTCGGCTGGGCGTCGCCGCGTGACGACGGCGCACTCGTGTATTCGAACAACCGGCAGATGCTGCTGCTGTTTCGTGCCGAAAAGAAGCTGCTCCCGGCGTCGGTCGTCAATCAGGTCACCAAGGCACGCGCGCTCGAAGTCGAGGAGCAGCAGGGCTTCAAGGTCGGCCGGAAACAACTGCGCGAACTCAAGGAGCAGGTGACCGACGAACTGCTGCCGCGCGCGTTCAGCATTCGCCGCGATACCCGCGTATGGATCGACACGGCGAATGGCTGGCTCGTCATCGATGCGGCGGCCCAGGCGCTTGCCGACGACGTCCGTAGCCTGCTCGTCAAATCGATCGACCCGTTGCCGCTCGCGGGCGTTCATGTCGCGCGTTCGCCGGTCGCCGCGATGACGGACTGGCTGCTGTCCGGCGAGGCGCCGGGCGGCTTCACCGTCGATCAGGACGCCGAGTTGCGCTCGAGCGGCGAAGGCGGCGCCACGGTGCGATACGTCGGCCACGCGCTGGAAGCGAACGACATGCGCCGGCACATCGAAGCCGGCAAGCAATGCATGCGCCTCGCGATGACGTGGAATGACCGGATCTCGTTCGTGCTGACGCCATCGCTGACGATCAAGCGCGTCACGCCGCTTGACGTGATCAAGGAAGCGGCGGACCCCACCGCGCAGAACGATGATGAACGCTTCGACTCGGATTTCACGCTGATGACGGGTGAACTGGCACGGATGCTGACCAGTCTCGTCGATATCCTGGGTGGCGATCAGCAGGACGCGATTCAGCAGGCGGCAGCGGCCTGAACGCTGTCGTCGTCGATCAGCGCCCCGCGCTGACGCGACGAATCGAGGAGAACCCGTCGCCACCATGGCGGCGGGCCCCGGCCTGGCGCGCACAAGCGTGACGAGCCAGCGCCGAATCGGCATCACCCGTCGGCCACGAAACGACACCATCCCGCCGGTCGTCCAGGCCGTACATCCATCAAACGGGCACGGCT
>NZ_JACFYV010000256.1:0-8761 GCF_016759955.1 Burkholderia sp. KCJ3K979 | reverse complement strand
CGTGCACCCGCCACTCCAGCTAACTGACGTTGGAAGCTTCGACGTCAGTTCTGTAGAACGTTTCCGAAACCGGCGCTTTCGGCCAGGAGGTCGGCTTCCACACCCTTTCTTCGTGGAGATGCCCTCGCATCGGCACTGCTTCTTGGAGCTACTTTCCTGCAGCCGCGTCCTTGCGGCATTGGATTAGGGCGCTTCTTGTGCTTCAGCAACATCTCTGCCGCTGGCCACTTGGTGAAATCCGTTAGCGGGTCCGAACTCGCCGCGTTTCATAATTCCGCGCGCGAAACCTGCCGAGCATAGACAAATCCCTCAGTTGTGGTTATTGGTATGGTTTCTGGACTGCAGAGCATGTCACGCTTCGCGATGTTGTTCGCTGCCGTGTACGACTCGTCAAGTTCCTTGACAACCCTCTTGTCCTTAAGAGCATCAATTGCGCGGCAGGAATCTGCAATTTCATTTGTGATGTTATAGATGAACTTGAACATATCGAACCCAAGCTCATACACCACACCATCCAAGCACAAACTCGGCTTTCGGCAGAAAAGATTCATGTTCCGCAGAAGCTCGGCGCAATCATCATAAATCAATGAAATCGCCGCCATTTCCTCAACAATATATCGTTGCTTTGCAGCGTAGCTTCGGTTCTTTTTATCGACGGTATTGTTATCGATAAATGACTTAACGCTTATTGCAAAGACTTCAAGCGGAACTATGATGTGTTGCGAATGACTAACGACAACACCTGGTTCGATTCGGACGTTCAGTCTTATCTCGTCAACATCACCAATGTGGTGAAAGTAATTTCTCACCATTCGCAACAGCTTAAATTCTGGAATCGTCTTTATGTTGCAACCAAATAATTCTTTCAGCTTGTCAGCCAATGAATGCAGATTGTTCAGGTAGGTGAAAAGAGTGTTGATATCTCGTCTACCCTCAAAGCGAAAATCTAACAATTCCTGCTGACTGTGAAAGTAGCGATCAATAAATGTATATTTTTCGTGTTCCACGATTTCTTTTCGACGAACCAAAATGTCTAGTATGGGGCATATAGCCTCACGATTGTCAATAGATTGCTAAACCCCGCGCGGGTACAGCGCTTCATTGAAATCCGTCACCAGAATCAAGCAGCGCGCGGAAAACCTGTAGCACTTCCAGCTTCGTCTGACCTGCCGCCACAACGTGCAGCAATGCGTCAAATCCGAATCTCACGGACATGCTCAAGCGAGGATTGAGCAAAATACAGTCAGACCACTCTTCTCCGCGCCCTTCGATCGCCGCAGCGTAGCTGAGGAGCCAGTACAGAAGTACTTGACGATAGTCAGCCATTGAAAAATTCTTGTGAGCGCACTTAGTTTCAACTAGCGTCCGGTCAAACGCAAAATCACCCCGCCCTGGCGCTACCCATCCAAGCCCGGGTACCTTCGGTCCAATCTCAACCTCCTTGCCGCCGGCAACCTCTGAAAGCGTGCTTGTCAGGTTCTGGGCAATCCTCTCGGAAATGAGCCTGTCCTGCTGTGCAATTTCAGCAGGAATCTCTGCGTCAAAATATCGACGCTGCCGGCTCAAAGCGCTGGCCTTGGCGTCCTCCCACATCAGTGAGCCAGTGGCTAATACACTTTCCGCGCAGGCGATTCCGAGTTCAAACAGCATTGCGTTCTGCAAGGTACTACTTTCGATGAGCGCCTGGCTAAGGGGAGGCGTCGACAAGAGCGTCCGAGTCTGGTTGAGATGAACGACAACGCCCGTGGTTAGCTGCGGAAATACAACCTCAAAAATCCCGGGAACGTTGCGCGCTACAGTACGGGGGTCATGCAAAGTCTTTTTCATCTTCGCACCATTGCAGAAAGGCCTTGGCAAACGTGTCCTTCTGGCTCTGCGCCTCAATCCCCAGTCTCAGTGATGTCGTCATATTCGACAACAGTTGCCGCCTAACCGCATCACCTTGATCGCCAAACGAATAGGAGGCTAGCCATAGCGAGCGCTGGCATTCCGGCGTCATGCTTGACCAGTTGTTGCGAACTGCGTTGATCGCGGGCCGGTCGCTCCAGCGTCTCCAGCACTCGATGCAGGCGCGCTTTACCGTTTCGGACCGAGTCGAATCGAAGACCTTCCGCACGTAGACCGCTCTGGACTTCGTAGGACCACCATAAAGCGTGCGCAGATAGTGCAGTATGCTTCCCTCCACCTGCAATAGATGCGAACTTTGTTCAGGAATACGGTCGAGATACCAGTCAATGGTCGCATGAATCTCTTGGAACCCAAGGTCCATGCGAACTGCATAAACACCCCGCATAACGGAAGCCCACGAACCACGAAACGAATTGAGGTTCTTAGGCTCTAGAAGCGTGGCGATAAGACTAATCGCCGCTTTGGGCGCCACCAAACGCAAAGTCCTGGTGATCTGCGTAACCAAAAAGTTATCGGGAAGACCTTTGTCCAGTTCCTGATTGAGAATTGCCTGAACTTCCAGACCGGCGACGGTATCCCTCAGTGACTCGTAGTCATCCAGCGCGCTGTCCGAATACGGATCGAAATGCAAATCGATTGAAACGAGGCGAGCGGCGTTTTCCCCTGCTCCGCCGAGTTGAGCTGAAACGAAGTCACGGTAGTGTTTTGCTGTAAGGATGACTGTCTTCGTCTTGTTAAGACTCAGGCCATAGTTTCCGAGCGCGTACGACAACGTAGAAAGTGCTCGATACGCGTCCTCCGCGGAGTTGGCGACAAGTACATAGTCGTCGACATACCGCAACCATATCAGACTACTACTCGTAAGTTCGTGGTCTATCGCGTTCATGAAGAGCTCCGCGAAAATTCTCGACGCCTGGCCCCCCACCGGTAAACCGAATGACCGTCCCGACGAGAACTTGCCAAGCAGGGCATTGACCTGGTTCCCCAACCTGCCATCTGGAAACACGTCGTTCAGCGCGTTTTGCAGATAGTGGTGGGAGATGTGCTCGTAAAAACTTGAAACATCCGTTTGAACAACAAACAACTCATCTTGCGCAGCAAGGATCAAGCTGTCTTCGCGGAAGCGCCGCCAACTTGCAGTTCGGTCGAATAGCTCGTGCTCGCCTGCCCGGTCATAACGATAAGACTTGGCCCCGGGGTCACGGCCATCCTCAATCGCCTCAGCAACGGCTACCGCCAAACCATTCAGATATATGCTCCAGAACGGATGGATCTTCGTGGTGATGCGAAACCCAGAGGAACCAGCTGGAGTAAGAAGCCGCTCATGAAACACCGTTAAGGCGTCGACCTTCTTGTCGCTGTTTGTCGGCCCATCACTTTTCAGTTGGTTCCAGAAGGCAAACGCGGCAGACGCCACTTCATCCTGCTTTGCCTTAACAAAGCGGGTGTCAATATCGAACGGCAATGTGTCGTTGTCACCACGAGCGCCAATGTCTGCGGCCGCACGCTGAAAGTGATGCAAGGTAACTTCTGGCATAGCTTAAAGCCCGATCTCACGGCATCCAAACGGAATAATGACTCTGCGCGTTGCCGACGCGGCAAACGCCTGCCCGCGCCCAGATTCGCGCACCCTTGCGCTCCTTCGTCAACAGCAGCGCTGCCAGCATACACTCGCCACCCAATCTTGACAATGTCGGATTTTTGGAATTTAATTCTGACATACTTGGAGGCGTGCGATGAGCGACGGACCACACAGAAGTCTGCCCATGCGAAAGGCTTGGAAGGAGCTTGCCAAGCGTGGAGACCAGTCTACTTACGACCTGGAACAGGTCTCGGACGCCGCCAGGCACGCGCTCGCGCGTGACTTCAGAAAAGAAGTCGACTACTCGATCATCAAGGCCCTCAAGGACGTGTTCACGGGGCGCGACAATTCCTTGCGTTTGCCAGAAATTGCCCTTCAGCAACTTGAGGAAGCAAGAACCCTAGCGGCCGGGTCCGTATTCGGACTCAACGCAGTCGCTTGGGGCATTTATGTTGTGAACAGCGGCCATCTGGACGAAGACGCATTCCTTGAGGCAATAGGCTTTGCTGCCAAAGAGCGCGGCATCGCAAACACGCGTCAGATTGAGGAGCATTACCTCAGAAATTCCAACATGCGGCGCGCTAACGATCTGGGAGTGCGGCTGTACACCGCCATCTCAGGGATGTCAGAAAAGCAACTGGGCTTGGCCCTCGTGGCACCAGAGACGACTCACAAGTCCACGCTGAGGAAGCGGTCCGATCTGAGCGACGGGGTGCCATTGTGATGAGCAAGAAGTCGCAATTCATCGAGCTCAAGGGACTTGCCGTCGACGTCGTTGAGATGGGCTCGCGGCCACGCAGAGGAGCGCTTGCCTGCAGACTGGAAACTAACATCAGCTTTGACACCGAGGTTCTCGAGACTTTCTCATCCACCAACTGGCAGCCTGTGGTCTACGACGCGCTCGTCGTTGCGGCAGCAGTCGAGTTTTGTGACCGCAGCCTTGCTCGCAGCAGCATGAACTGGGGCCGGCGCTTTCACGTGTACATCCCTGTTCACGACCCCGCGAGGTGGTTGGATCGTTCCGTGTCCAGTGCACTCACCAACGCGCTGAATTTTCTCACCGGCGACGATTGGCATTTTCATTTTCGCGCCCGCAAGGCAAAGGCGGTTCTTCCAGCGCAAAATCGATTGGAGTTCCCCTCCAATGCTGAGGCCGTCATTGCTTACAGCGAAGGAATGGATTCACGCGCCGTGTACGGACTGGAACATCGACGGCTTGGGAACCGGTTGGTTCGCGTGCGCGTTGGTACCAAATGGCACGATGTACCCAAGAAGAAGCGACTGATAGCACCGTTTGCGGCGTTACCCTATGAAGTCAAGCTAGACGATGATAACGCAGAAAACAGCGCGAGAAGTCGTGGCTTCAAGTTTAGTCTTATCGCTGCTATCGCGGCATATCTTATAGATGCGCCTACGGCGATTGTTCCAGAGAGTGGTCAAGGCGCCCTCGCCCCAGCAATGTTACCGGTCGGACAAGGCTACGCCGATTACCGGAATTACCCCGCCTTCACCGTGCTAATGGAGAAGTTTGTTTATGCGCTGTTCGGGCATCGACTCCGCTACTCCTTTCCGAGAATCTGGAAGACCAAAGGAGAGACGTTGCGTGAATTCGTCGACGTGTATGGTGACTCTGCGAATTGGCTTGAAACCCGATCTTGCTGGCAAAATGCCAGACAAGTATCTGTCTCAAAGTCGAGGCGACAATGTGGAATTTGCGCAGCCTGCCTGTTACGCCGGCTAAGTGTTCACGCTGCCGACCTGTCTGAACCTGAAGACAAGTACGTTTGGGAAAAGCTCACCTCGGCTACGTTCGAAGCGGGTGCGGCTGCAGGATTTAATCACATTACCAAGGCTCTTCGCGAGTACGCGATAGCCGGGACTCTTCATTTCGACCACCTCGCTGCGATTCGAGATTCAGGAAGCTTTGATCTGGTCAAACGCAGAGCAACGAGCGACCTATCTGGATCGCTCAAGGAGCCCCTGGAAAGCGTTTCCCGGAAGCTGGACCGACTTCTGGAACAGCATGCAAAGGAGTGGTCGGCATTCACGAACGATCTCGGACCCCAGTCGTTCGTCAGGAAATGGATGGATAAAGCATCATGACCAAGTCTACTCAAGAACTAAGCCCAGTCGAACTTGGTGAAAGACTCAAAATTGCACGGGAAACCGCGAATATCACCCAAGATGCTGGAGCGAAAGCTGCTGGCGTTGCTCGCACCACGCTCGTAGCAATCGAGAAAGGTCAACGCACTGCTCGAATTGACGAGCTACAGGCGCTCTGCCGTCATTATGGGATATCGGTCAATTCCCTACTTCGCCGCGAAGCCGTCCACGTTGACCTCATTCCGCGTTTTCGGTCGCTTCCCGAAACGGCCAGCGAGGGAATCGAACAGGCCGCACGTACCCTGAATGATCTTGTGAGAGCCGAAGTCGAGCTCGAAAGCGTTCTTGGCATTCAACGCCAGCGAAATTATCCTGCAGAAAAGACGATAATGCCTGGAGACGTCCGGGCCCAAGCAGAACATGATGCGCAAAACCTAAGAAATTGGCTTGGTCTCGGAGAAGGACCAGTCCAGAACCTGTTCGCACTTCTGGAGCTACAGCTTGGCATCCGCATTTATAGTCGAAAACTTGCATCATCAGTATCGGGCTTATTTGCTTACGACGATGCCGTCGGAGCATGCATTCTGATT
The DNA here is from genome assembly GCF_016759955.1 of Burkholderia sp. KCJ3K979. Taxonomy (NCBI): domain Bacteria; kingdom Pseudomonadati; phylum Pseudomonadota; class Betaproteobacteria; order Burkholderiales; family Burkholderiaceae; genus Burkholderia; species Burkholderia sp. KCJ3K979. The sequence continues at coordinate 2,578 of NZ_JACFYV010000256.1, read as the reverse complement.
AATGCAAACCATCGGCGGGACCGTCAGACGCAAACGGGCGGACACGAATTGGGGCACTTCATAGCGACTCGCCGGCGACCTGAAGTCTTCCAAGATGAAATGCACGATAATTCCCGCGAAGAGCGCTACGCAAATGCTTTCGGACGGGCGTTCCTCACGCCAACGCGGGCGGTGATGGAAAAATTTAGGGAATTGACTACGGGGGCAACTCACCTTACGCGTCGACATGTGATTCTCCTGGCTAGCTACTTCGGAGTATCTCGGCAAGCTATTGTCACCAGGCTAGAAGAACTAGGCCTGACCAAGAAGGGAACTTGGGATTGGTTCAAGGATAATGGCGGCATTACCGATGAACAGGTCCGGCAAGTCCTCGGGGTGCCTGAACACGATACCAACGTTGATAACCCGCAATCATCGAGGCTCTATCTGTTGGCGATAGACGCCTGGAAGAAGGATTTGATTAGCGAAGGTCAAATGGCGGAAATGCTCAAACTTGATCGGCAACGCGTTCGAGAGTTGCTCGACGAGGCTGCGGCGGAAGAGGACGAGGCGCATGACCTGTTCAAGCTGCATTACTAACGAAGATTCGGAGCTCGTGCTGGACGCCAGTGTGATCATCAACTTGCTGGCGACAGGCCACTCCAGCTCAGTCCTGCAAGCGCTCGGCGTCCCAATCGTGGTCACCAACGTCGTCGTGCAGGAAATCCAAAAGGGATCAGTAGATGGTCGGCGGGAAGCTGTACAGTTGGAGCAGCTGATATGCGATAAATTTCTACGCGTTGAAAAACTTGAAGGACCGGCGTCCGAAAGCTTTCGTGAACTGGTTGGTGGTTCGGTCTCAGACTCGCTCGACGACGGTGAAGCCGCGACCCTAGCGTTTGCTCACAATAGCGGTTTTACCGCTGCAATCGACGAGAAAAAAGCGACACGAATCGCCGCGGCACGTTTCGCGTCACTACGCCTTGTGACGACTGTCGATATTCTTGCTTACCGTTCCGTGCAAACACGATTGGGGACTCAGGCATTGGCTGAAGCGATGTTTCGCGCGCTTCGATTCGCAAGAATGCAGGTTCAGGAGCGCCAGTTCGATTGGGTCTCTCAGCTCATCGGACAAGAGAATGTTCAAGCTTGCTCGACGCTGAGGCGACATGTAAGACGGAAGCTCGCCCTAAATGGACCGGGAGTGTGAACCCGCACAAAACTGCACACAGGTATGCGAGAAACCTCTTTTGCAACCGAAGGCTCCGGCGTTGCTGTGCCATCGGCTATGCCTAATTTCATCCACGCTCGCGAAGCCTTGATCTCGCAGGGCACTCCTCAGGAACTGATATGACGCGAATCTTTGTCGTAGATATGAACGTTCTTCAAAGTTCACAACTCGCAGGTTTGCTCTCGACAGACGTTGAAGCGCAATTTGTCCTTCCCGACACAGCCTTTGTCGAGATGAGCAAACACGAGGAATGGGAGCTTACGATGTCGCGAGCGCTGGCGGTTTTTGCCGGGCATACATCCAGGCTCTCGATTTCCCTCTCAACCGGCGAGATTCTAAGAAATGAGCTTTCGTCGCTAGTGTCGAGCGATTCGAGCGCTCTTCTCTCTGCCGAGCTCAAAGCTTTCGCCGCTGATCTTATCGAAGAATTTGCGCACGGCCGCAAGGAAAACGCACGTCTGCTTGTCGAGAGTAAGTTCGATGAGGTCCGTCAAAAGCTGATCGCTGAAGAACTTAACGCGGTGCGAGCAAAGCAACAAACTCACGAAAGTCTTGTGAAATGGAAGGCTACGCTGAAGGCCGAGGTCGTTTCGGCCATCCGGAAACCGAATGCCGATCACACATTTTTTCTGAGTTTTGTGCAACTCAATGCCCAAATCTTCTGCGAAGATTTTCTTGAGTCAGAAGGCGTCAAAGCAGCTGATGCAGTGGCATTCATAGAGAAAAAACCGATGATACTACGCTACTTTTATGCACTGACGCGACATATCTTACTAGCTCTGAAGAACGGTGGTGACATTTCATCGATGAAAGCGGAGAAAGAGCTAAACAACCAATTGGATCTCGATTACGTGCTCATTGCCACATACTTCAATGGCCTGCACACAAGTGACAAGGATGCGCAAGCAGCCTATCGCGACATCACCGAGATTTTGGCGACACCAATGCAGGTCGCTCATCAACGTGTCAATCAGGGCCTGAGGGATCTCGGTCTGCTGGCATAGCTGGCAATATCCGGCGTATCCGCTGGAGCCAACATGCAACGACTCCAGCTATATCGCTTGCAGCGTCACAATTGATTTGAAACCGTCGGGAGGGGAAATGGCAAATACGATACACATCAACTCTGGTGTTGACATAATCGGAACAAAGATTACACGAACAACAGGCTCTTTTTCGGCCAAGTACATACCAGCATTATGTCTCATCATCGAAGATACGCTAGCCAGAGCCGTGATTGACTGCCTATTTAGCGAAGAAATATACATTTCGCGCAGATATATCTATTCTGGCGCATGGGCAAATCAAGCCTCCTGTCTTTATGGATTCTTTACCTACGGTCTCGAGTTAAGCGAAAATTATCAAATT
>NZ_JACFYV010000255.1:0-8793 GCF_016759955.1 Burkholderia sp. KCJ3K979 | reverse complement strand
CGGACGGCAAGCTGACGTTCGACCGGCTGTCGTCGGTGTTCATCTCGAACACGAACCACGAGGAGAACCAGCCGGCGCACCTGACGCTGAAGGACGCGAGCGTGCCGGTGAACGTGAACCTGCGCACCTACGCGGGGCCGGAGGCGCGCTTCTGCCCGGCGGCGGTGTACGAGTTCGTGAAGAACGACGACGGCGGCGATCGGCTCGTGATCAACGCGCAGAACTGCGTGCACTGCAAGACCTGCGACATCAAGGACCCGACGCAGAACATCGTGTGGGTCACGCCGGAAGGCGGCGGCGGGCCGAATTACCCGAACATGTAACACAACGCATCCCCGCGCCCGCGGGCGCGAACGAACCGGAGTGAGACGATGAGCAATGCAGCGAAGGAAGTCGTGGTGGTGAGCGGTGTCCGTACCGCGATCGGTGATTTCGGCGGCAGCCTGAAGGATTTCTCGCCGACTGACCTCGGCGCGAAGGTGGTCGCCGAAGTGCTGTCGCGCGCGAACGTGTCGGGCGATGCGGTCGGGCACGTCGTATTCGGCCACGTCGTGAACACCGAGCCGAAGGACATGTATCTCGCACGCGTCGCGGCGATCAACGGCGGCGTCGCGCAGCACACGCCGGCGCTGACCGTGAACCGCCTGTGCGGCTCGGGCCTGCAGGCGATCGTGTCGGCCGCGCAGACGATCATGCTCGGCGATGCCGACGTCGCGATCGGCGGCGGCTCGGAGAGCATGAGCCGCGCGCCGTACACCGTGCCGGCCGCGCGCTTCGGCCAGCGCATGGGCGACGCGAAGCTCGTCGACATGATGCTCGGCGCGCTGCACGACCCGTTCCAGACGATCCACATGGGCGTGACGGCCGAGAACGTCGCGAAGAAATACGACATCTCGCGTGACGCGCAGGATGCGCTGGCGCTCGAATCGCATCGTCGCGCGGCGCGTGCGATCGCGGAAGGGCGCTTCAAGGACCAGATCCTGCCGATCTCGATCCGCACGAAGAAGGGCGAGGTCGCGTTCGATACCGACGAGCACGTGCGCCACGACGCGAGCGCGGACGATTTCACGAAGCTCAAGCCGGTGTTCGCGAAGGAGAACGGCACCGTGACGGCCGGCAACGCGTCGGGCATCAACGATGCCGCGGCCGCCGTGCTGATGATGAGCGCGGACGCCGCGCGCGCGCAGGGCGTGAAGCCGCTCGCCCGCCTCGTCGCGTATGCGCACGCGGGCGTCGATCCGGCGTACATGGGTATCGGCCCGGTGCCGGCCACGAAGAAGGCGCTCGAACGCGCGGGCCTGAAGATCAGCGATCTCGACGTGATCGAAGCCAACGAGGCATTCGCGGCCCAGGCGTGCGCGGTCACGCAGGAGCTCGGCCTCGATCCGGCCAAGGTCAACCCGAACGGCTCGGGCATCTCGCTCGGTCACCCGATCGGCGCGACCGGCGCGCTGATCACGGTGAAGGCGCTGTACGAGCTGAAGCGCATCGGCGGGCGTTACGCGCTCGTGACGATGTGCATCGGCGGCGGCCAGGGGATTGCGGCGATCTTCGAGAACATCTGATAATCGACCGCTCAGCCTCCGAATACACAGGAATCGTCATGGCCATCGAAACCGTCGGCGTCGTGGGCGCCGGAACCATGGGTAACGGCATTGCGCAAACCGCCGCCGTTGCAGGACTGAACGTCGTGATGATCGACGTCAGCGACGCCGCGCTCGACAAGGGCCTCGCGACGCTCAAGGGCAGCCTCGAGCGGCTCGTGTCGAAGGACAAGCTCGACGCCGACGCCCGCGATGCGGCGCTCGCGCGCATCACGACGTCGACCGACTACGCGAAGCTCGCCGCCGTCGACATCGTGATCGAAGCCGCGACCGAGAACGTCGAGCTGAAGGGCCGCATCCTGAAGCAGATCGAGGCGGTCGCGCGTCCGGACGCGATCATCGCGACCAACACGTCGTCGATCTCGATCACCGCGCTCGCGGCGCCGCTCGCCGATCCGTCGCGTTTTCTCGGCATGCACTTCTTCAACCCGGTGCCGCTGATGCCGCTCGTCGAGATCATCCGCGGGCTGCAGACGAGCGACGCGACCGCGTCGGCCGTGCGCGCGCTGACCGAGCGTTTCGACAAGTCGCCGATCGGCGTGCGCAATTCGCCGGGCTTCGTCGTGAACCGGATCCTGGTGCCGATGATCAATGAAGCGTTCTTCGTGCTGGCCGAAGGCATCGCGTCGGCCGAGGAGATCGACGCGGGGATGAAGCTCGGCGCGAACCACCCGATCGGGCCGCTCGCGCTGGCCGATCTCGTGGGCCTCGACGTGTGCCTCGCGGTGATGGACGTGTTCGTGAAGGACTTCGGCGATCCGAAGTATCGTGCGTGCCCGCTGCTGCGCGAGATGGTGTCGGCCGGGCGGCTCGGGCGCAAGACCGGGCGCGGGGTGTACGACTACAGCAAGTAAGCGGCGCTTCATCCCACTTCGCGCGGCCGCCTTCGGGCGGCCGCTTGCATTGTGCGGCACGCATGGCGCGATCACGCGTCGAGCACCGCCAGATCGCGCGGCAGCATGCGCTTGAACATCGTGAGCAACTGCCGCGCCGCCTTCGGCGGCAGCGTGATCGCGTGGCGCACGGCCGCCGCGATCTGGATCATCATCAGCTCGGCGAATGCGCTGCGCTGCGCGCGGGTCGTGTCGGGCGCGACTTCCGCCAACGCATCCGCGAACAGGCCGGCCAGGAATTCTCCATCCGCGCGGTCCAGCGCCTGCAGCGCGCGATCGGCCTGGGTCGCGCGCCAGATGTCGCGCATCAGCGGCTCGTCGACGAACATCCGGTAGTAGCTGTCGGTGATGCGCGCGAGCGTGGCGTGCAGATCGTCGATGGTTTTCATCCCCGCGAGGTCGCGCCGCACGCAGTCGTGCCCGACTGCGTTGTAGCGCTCCGCGAGCGTGCCGATCACGGCCGCCTTGTCCGGAAAGTACTGGTACAGCGAACCGAACGAGATGCCCGTGCGTTCGACGATGTCGCTCATCCGGAACGCATCGCAGCCTTTCTCGATCATCACGTCCGACGCGCACGCGAGGATGCGCTCGAACCGCTCGCGGCTGCGCTGCTGCGTCGGTACCAGCCGCGCGCGCGCCGGCGCGTCCACTGCCGCCGCGTCGGGCTCGTCGTTCTGCCCCGATTTTTGTCGGCCCATGCCGTCTCCCGAAAAACTTGACGTTGCTAATGCGAGAGTCTATCGTGTTTTTAAAACGCGAGACATTCTCGTGTTTTTCAAAAAAGGAGACGCACATGTCGGCCCTTCCCATCCTCATCGTCGGCGGTTCGGGCAAGACGGGCGCCCGCGTCGATGCCCGGCTGCGCGCGCGCGGCCTCGCGACGCGGCCGGTGTCGCGCACGTCGGCCGTTCGCTTCGACTGGACGGCGCCCGAGACCTGGCCCGCCGCGCTCGACGGCGTGTCGGCCGCCTATGTGACCTACCAGCCCGATCTGGCCGTCGAAGGCGCGGTGGAGGCGATCGCCGGATTCGCGCGGCTCGCGCGGGGGAGCGGCGTCGAGCGCGTGGTGCTGCTGTCCGGGCGCGGCGAGCCGCGTGCGCAGGCGGCCGAGGCTGCATTGCAGGCGTCGGGCGTGGGCTGGGGTGTCGTGCGCGCAAGCTGGTTCAACCAGAACTTCTCCGAGGGCTATCTGCTCGACGGCGTGCTGGCCGGCGAAGTCGCGCTGCCGGTCGGCGCGGTGCGCGAGCCGTTCGTCGATGCGGACGACATCGCGGACGTTGCCGCGGCCGCGCTCACCGATGCGCGGTTCGCGGACCGCGTGATCGAGGTCACCGGCCCGCGCGCGCTGACGTTCGCGGAAGCGGTCGGCGAAATCGCGCGGGCCGCCGGGCGGCCGATCGCCTACCGTGAGATTCCGCACGATGCATTCGTCGCGGGGCTGAGCGAGGTCGGTGTGCCGGAGCCGGTCGTCGCGCTGCTCGACGACCTGTTCGACGGGGTGCTCGACGGGCGCAACAGCGCGGTGACGCACGGGGTCGAGGCCACGCTCGGGCGCCCGGCGCGCGATTTCGCCGACTATGCGCGCGCGGTCGCCGCGACCGGCGTATGGAGCGCCTGACCATGATCGCGTTCGTGACTTCAGCGTTGCTGTGGGGTTCGGCCATTGGCTGCGGGTTGATGGCCGGCGTGTACTTCGCGTTCTCGACGTTCGTGATGACGTCGCTCGGACGGCTCGCACCGCAGGCCGGCGCGGCCGCGATGAACGCGATCAACGTCGACATCGTGCGTTCGCCGTTCATGCCGCTGTTCCTCGGCACGACGCTGATGGCGCTCGCGCTCGTCGTGATCGCGATGTTCGATCGCGACTCGCCGGGCGCGATGGCGGTGCTCGCCGGCGGCGTGCTCTACGTGTTCGGGATGTTCGCGGTGACGATGGCCGTCAACGTGCCGCTCAACGATGCGCTCGCCGCGGCCGATCCGGCCACGGCGCAAGGCGCGGCGCTGTGGACGCGCTACCTGCACGACTGGACGAGGTGGAATCACGTGCGCACGGTGGCGTCGGCCGCCGCATGCGCATGCTTCATCGCGGCAATCGCGGCGCGCTAGCGGTATCGGCAGCGCGGCCGTTACGCGTAAAACGCCGACGGCGACATCCCGAAGTGCCGCTTGAACATCGCGGAGAACGCGCTCTGGCTGCTGTAGCCGTGATCCATCGCGACGGTCAGCACTTTCTCGCCGTGCGCCAGACGCTTGAGCGCGAGCAGCAGCCGCGCCTGCTCGCGCCAGCGGCGGAAGCTGAGCCCCGTCTCGCGGCGGAACGCGCGATGCAGCGTGCGGACCGACAGGCCGAGCAGGTCGGCCCACTCGGCGATCGTGCGCAGGTCGTCGGGCGTGGCGACCAGCGTGTCGCAGATCGTCCGCAGGCGCGCGTCGTGCGGCCACGGCAGGTACAGCGGCAACAGCGGCGCGACGGTCACTTCGGCAAGCAGCAGGCGCATCAGGTGATCGTGGCGCGAGCCCGGCGCGTAATCGAGCGGCACGTCGACCGCGGCGAGAATCAGCTCGCGCAGCAGCGGATGCACTTCGACGACGCAACTGCGCGCGGGCAGGTGCTCGACCGCGCCCGGTTCGACGAACACGGTACGCATCTGCACGTCGCCGCTCATCTGCACCGTATGATCGAGGCCGGCTTCGAGCCACACGCCGCGCGTCGGCGGCACGACCCACGACGCGCCTTCCGATTCCACGTGCATCACGCCCTCGATCGCGTAGAGCAATTGCGCGCGTCGATGACGGTGCGGCGCGATCGACGTGCCGTGCACGTACGTGGCCGCCATCGCCGACACGGGCATCGGCGTCGATTCGTAGCGCAGGTGCGCAAACGGCGGGGTGGACTCGCGTGTCCGATTGGCGACAAGTCGTGACATTTTGGCGTGAGACAGGCAGTGGGCGGGCGGGCACGATGGCGTTCCGATTCACGCCAGCCTCCCTGTCACGATATTAATCCGTCAAACGCGATGAACAAGTCTCCTTTTCTGCTCCCCTTCTGCGCGATCGCGCTGTGGGCCGGCAACGTCGTCGTGTCGGAGCTGTCCGCCTCGACGATCGACCCGTCGGCCATCACGTTCTACCGGTTGCTGCTTGCGGTGGCGCTGATGAGCGTCTTCACGCTGCGCCCCGCGTGGCGCAATCGCGCGGGGCTCGTCGCGCACCTGCCGAAGCTCGCGACGCTCGGCTTTCTCGCGATGGCGCTGTTCCAGAGCCTGTCCTACGAGGCCGCGAAGACGACCAGCGCGACCAACATGGCGATCATCACCGCGCTCGTACCGCTGATGACGATGCTGCTGAGCTCGCTGCTGCTCGGCGATCCGCCCGGCGCCGGCATGATCGGCGGCGGGGTGCTGTCGCTCGCGGGCGTCGTCTACCTGATCGTCGAAGGGCATCCGACGGCGATCGCCGCACACGGCGTGCATCCGGGCGACCTGCTGATGCTGGCCGCATCGGCCGCGTACGCGCTTTACGGCGTGCTGCTCAAGCGCTGGCGCATCGGCGCGCTGCCGGCCTGGCAGTCGACCTACGTGCAGGCGCTGGCCGCGCTCGTATTCATGGTGCCGATGCTGTTGCGCTTGCCCGCGCAGGCCGCGTGGCCGACGCGCGCGAGTGTGCCGCTGATCCTCTACGCCGGCGTGCTGGCGTCGGTGGTGCTCCCGTATCTGTGGATGCAGGGCGTGCGGCTGCTCGGCCCGAGCCGTTGCGCGATGTTCATGAACCTGCTGCCCGTGATGACGGCCGCCGGCGCGATCGTGCTGCTCGGCGAATCGCTGCGGCTGTATCACCTGATCGGCGGCAGCGTCGCGCTGCTCGGCGTCGCGATCGCGCAGCGCTTTCCGTTTCAGGCCGGCGGGGCGCAAGGAGTCCGTCAATGAGCGCCCATCCCGACATGCAGGACCTGGTGGCCGCGCTGCCGGACGGACGGGCGTCCGTCGCCGCGCCGGCGCTCGCGCGTCAGCTCGAACGGATCGCGACCGCGCTCGAGGCGCTCGCGGGCACCCGCCCGCCGGCGGCCGTCGATTTCGATGCGGCCATCGCGTTTCGCTGGCGCGGTTTTGGCGCAGGCCATCAAACGGCGCCGCTCGAACCGATCGCCGCGCCCACGCTCGTCGCGTTCGACGCGCTGCGCAACGTCGGCCGCCAGGCGGCGATCGTCGAGCGGAACACGCGGCAGTTCGTGCACGGGTTCGCGGCCAATCACGTGTTGCTGACCGGCGCGCGCGGCACCGGCAAGTCGTCGATCGTGAAGGCGTGCCTGCATGCGTTCGCGGCGCACGGTTTGCGGCTGATCGAGGTCAGCAAGGAAGGGCTGAACGATCTGCCGGCGATCGTCGAGCTGGTGCGCGCGCGGCCCGAGCGCTACCTCGTGTTTTGCGACGACCTGTCGTTCGAGGCCGGCGAGACCGGCTACAAGGGGCTCAAGACGGTGCTCGACGGCTCGGTCGCGAGCGACCTGTCGAACGTGCTGGTGTACGCGACGTCGAATCGGCGCCACCTGATGCCCGAGCAGACGAGCGACAACGCGAACGTGACGCGCGCGGAGAACGGCGAGCTGCATCCGGGCGACGCGGTCGAGGAGCGGATTTCGCTGTCCGAGCGCTTCGGGATCTGGGTCACGTTCTACGGCTTCACGCAGGACGAGTACCTTGCCGTCGTCGAGAGCCGCCTCGGCGCGGCCGGTTTCGATGACGCGCAGATTCGTGCGGCGCGCGAGCCCGCACTGCAGTGGGCGCTCGAACGCGGCGCGCGCTCGGGCCGTATCGCGGTGCAATTCGCGCGCGATTACGCGGGACGGCTCGCGGACGAAAGCGGCGAGGGCGCGCCCGTGCGCCCGGCTGCCTGAGCCGCGCGCTACAGCAGCCGCTCGGACAGCACGCGGAATGCGACGTCCGGCACGACGAAGCACAGCGGCTCGCCGGTCGCGCCGATGCGGACGAGGAAGTCGCCGCCGCCGATGGGCCCGACCGTTTTCAGCGGCCGTACCGCGTCGACGTCGATCGGCAGGTCGATCGACGCATGGGCAAGACGATCGCAGTCTTCCACATGGGCGACGGCCGCGTGCTGCAGCGACAGCGCGGCGACGGCCGCGCGCCAGTCGTCGAAGAACGGCGCGAAGGCGTCGGGCAGCGTCCGGTCGTGCGACGCCTCGGCCGTGCAGCGGAAATCGGGCGCGCTGCCGCCGCTGCCCGCCAGCCGCGTGTCGTAGCGGCCATCGCTTTGGGTGACAATTATTGTGGAAAATTTGAACGCGTAGATTACTTGTCAAATAAAGAGCAGGATGATCGAAGACAAAGAAATATAATTATGGAAAATTACGACGATGGAAAAACGTGTGGATATTTCTAATAAGAGGAATGTTATGTTGTGTGCGTCGATATGCGCGGCAAGGTCGCATGCGATGCGGTTGTGGGTGGCGATTTGGGTTGGTGGGATGCTATTGGTGAATTACTAATAGTCTGGCTGGTCTGGGAGTTTGCTCTGGTGCTGGGTTTGACTGGCGTTGGGGGATTTTAATTTTGAGAATTTGTTTGCTCGGGGGATTTATATGTTTTTTTGAACTCTAAGATTATTTGATCAGCCAACGCGCTGATTTTCTGAGTCCGCCAAAGGCTGGCCTTTGAGATAATGTTGCTTGTTGTTATGGCGGAGTGCTTTAAAACAAGTTGTTCAAGTGCCCATCGAAGCTGTCTTTCTCTCAGGTTGCTATTTGATGATTTAAATGCGGCATGGAGTTCGGTGTGTTTATTGATGGTTATTCTAGCTTGGGATATCGTTAGGTTGGAGTTTTTTGCAAGATCAATCAAGCGAATTGCGTGTGGGCATCCGAATTCATGCGAAAAAAGTCGCAGGGATTCAAAAAGAAGCGAAGCCCGTTTGAGGAGGAGGGGGCTTAATGTATTCCTCTTGTTCCGGGCTTGGGGTGCGGCCTGACTTTTGATCGTAGCTAGCCAATCTCCATCTCGAATAATTGCGCGATGGTACACCGGGGAATAAACAATAACGTGCCAGGTTTGTGAGGTGTTTCCTTTGTGATGGAGTGTAGTATTGATTTTTTCTCGATCTTCTTGTATCGATGGCAGTCGATGAATCCATCGGCGCATTGATTCGGGGCGCTGAAGCTGAACCCAATTTTGATCAAAAATTCTTAATAACCAATACCATCTATACTGGATCATTGAGTTAAATGGGCGATGTTTGGTCGTGATGTATTCTGTAAATAACTCGCGTGCTTTTGGAATGCTGAC
>NZ_JACFYV010000254.1:0-8806 GCF_016759955.1 Burkholderia sp. KCJ3K979 | reverse complement strand
GGCCGACACGGTCTGTTCACCGGTATTGAGCAGCGCGTTGTAGAGTGCGATGCCGAGCAGGCCGCCGCTGCCGACGAAAGCCGATGCGTGGCGCTTTCTCGCGTGCGGCCTGCTCGGCATCGCACTCTACAACGCGCTGCTCAATACCGGCGAACAGACCGTGTCGGCCGGCGCGGCGAGTTTCATCGTGAACACGCTGCCGATCTTCACCGCGTTGCTGGCCGCCGTGTTTCTGCGCGAGCGCTTCAATCGCTGGGGCTGGCTCGGGTCGCTGGTCAGCCTGGCCGGCATCGCGGTGATCGCGCAAGGGCAGCCCGGCGGCCTCGTCCTCGGCTCCGGAAGCACGCTGATCCTCGGCGCGGCGCTGTGTTCGGCCAGCTATTTCGTGTTGCAGCGGCGGCTGATTCCCGTGTACGGCGCGCTGCCGTGCACCGCGTACACGCTGCTGGCCGGCTCGGTATTGCTCGCGCCCTGGCTGCCCGGCGCGCTCGTGTCGCTCGGCGGCGGGTCGCGCGACACGGCGCTGGCCGTCGTGGTACTCGGCGTCTTTCCCGCCGCGCTCGGGTACGCGACCTGGACTTTCGCGCTCGGCTACTTCGGCGCGGCGCGCGCGGCCAGCTTTCTCTACCTGACGCCGGCGGTCGCGACGCTGCTGTCGGTGGCGCTAACGGGCGAGCGGCCCGGCATCGCGACGGCGTGCGGCGGCCTGCTGGCGATTGCAGGGGTGATCGTCGTCGCGTTGCGCGGACGGTCGTAGGGTCGAGCTTGCAGTGGATTGCATGGCGACGCTCCGAAAGCACACGCGGGCCGGCCCAACACGCCCCCGTCTCTGCCGAACCCGATAAATGGTTCGGCCGGTGCAATCGGCACCCACTCACAGGCGCTACCGAACTTGACCGTTAGTTGCATCTCGGCAGCAATCGCTCTTGATGAAGCAGGACTCCGAAACCGGGGACGCGATTCTCGAGTGACCAAACTGTGCAGACAAATCGACCGAACAGTTCCCGATTGACCGCGCGTCAGTGTCCATGGCTTCGTCGCGGCGACCGGCCGAATAATGGATGCGGCCGTAAGGCCGACGACAGCGAATCGCAACCTGCGGCTCGCCGCAGTGCACGATTTCCGGCATCCGGAGCCTTCGACGGCCGGGCGTCGACCCGTGCCGCGCCGGCCCGCTACGGGATTCGCCGCAGCGCGCAAAAGCGGCTTCATATATATTCATACGATTGCGTGACGTCCAGCGGCAACGCAGGTCTGTCGGCCGGGCGCCATGCAAGTGAAGCCCGTGATGGGTATGGAGACTCGTCCGATCGCCCCGGCCCCGCAGCCGGCCAGTCGAGACGTCAATAGAAAGACATTCAATCCGGAGATGGCAGATGGAACGAAGCACTGTCGGCATGCGCTGCAAACCCCTGATCACCGTTGCACTGGCAGCCGCCGCGTTCGCGGCCGCGTCGAGCGCGATGGCCGACCAGGTCGTGAAGATCGGCAGCGTCGAACCGACGACGGGCGGTATCTCGCACCTCGGCAAGGACAATGAGAACGGCGCGCGCCTCGCGGTCGAGGAAATCAACGCGAAGGGCCTCACGATCGGCGGCAAGAAGATCACGCTGCAATTCGACGCGCAGGATGACGCGGCCGACCCGCGCCAGGCCACCCAGGTTGCGCAGAAGCTCGTCGACGACAAGGTCGTCGCCGTCATCGGCCACCTGAACTCGGGCACGTCGATTCCGGCGTCGAAGATCTACAGCGACGCGGGCATCGTGCAGATCTCGCCGTCGGCCACGAACCCGACCTACACGCAGCAAGGCTTCAAGACGACCTACCGCGTGGTCGCCACCGACGCGCAGCAGGGCCCCGCGCTCGCGAGCTACGCGCAGTCGAAGGGCGTGAAGAGCGTCGCGGTGGTCGACGATTCGACCGCGTACGGCCAGGGCCTCGCGAACGAGTTCGAGAAGAAGGCGAAGGCGCTCGGCCTGAAGGTGCTGTCGCACGACGCGACCAACGACAAGGCGGTCGACTTCCGCGCGATCCTGACGAAGATCAAGGGCGAGAACCCCGACGCGATCATGTACGGCGGCATGGACGCCACCGGCGGCCCGCTCGCGAAGCAGGCGAAGCAGCTCGGCCTGCGCGCGAAGATCCTGTCCGGCGACGGCGTGTGCACCGATTCGCTGGCCGAACTGGCCGGCCCGGCGGCCGACAACGTGCTCTGCTCGCAGGCAGGCGCGGCGCTCGAGAAGATGCCGGGCGGCGCGGGCTTCCTCGCGAAGTACCAGAAGCGCTTCAACCAGGGCATCAAGTTCGATGCGCCGTTCGCGTATGACGCGGTCTACATCGTGGTCGACGCGATGAAGCGCGCGAACTCGACCGACCCGGCGAAGATCCTCGCGGCAATGCCGGCGACGAAGTACGACGGCGTGATCGGCACGACGACGTTCGACGCGAAGGGCGACCTGACGCACGGGATCATCTCGATCTACGGCTACAAGGGCGGCAAGAAGACCTTCCTCGACCAGGTGAAGATGTAATCCGACGCGGCGCCGGCACGACGGGAACGCCACCCGTCGGCGTCGGCGCCGCGCGGGCAGAATACCGATTCACGGAGACGAAGCATCATGTGTGCAATGGCGTATGCGGAATTCCAACAGGAGTTGAAGAAGGCGCAGTTGACGGCGCGCGAGTTCGCCCGCCTGATCCGGATGAACGAAAGTTCGATCACCAACTATTCGAGCAAGGGCACCGTCCCTTCCCACCTCGCGGTCATCGCGAAACTGATCGGCACGCTGGCCGCGCACGAGATCGACTTCCGGCGCGTGATCCGACAAATGCGGATCGAGCCGAAACGGCCGCGCGGCGTCGGCGTGCTTCCCGCAGCGGAAAAACCGCGCTCGCGGAAAGCGGCGAAAGCCGACGCCTGACCAGCGCCGGCCCAGGTCGACAGCGGCACGGGGATTGCCGCTCGACGCGCGAGGGACGCGCCCTTACGGGCTGCACCGCTACAGCATCACCCCACCGCCCGCACATGATCGAGCAGCGCCTGCAGCGGATGGCGCACCTGCTTCGACGACAGGCGTTTCACCTGGCTGCGACACGAATACCCGGTCGCCAGCGCCTCGCCCTCCTGCTGCGCCCCGTCGACGTGCGCGGCCCACGACTGCGCATAGATCGTCTTCGACGTCGCGAGATTGCGCGCCTCGTGCCCGTACGTGCCCGACATCCCGCAGCACCCGGTCGCCTGAACCTGCAAGCGCAGCCCGCGACGCGCGAACACCTGCGCCCATTGCTTGCCGCTGTCGGGCGCATTGGTTCTTTCGGTGCAGTGCGGCAGCAACCGGTATGAAACCGTCGCCCCGCCCGCACCGGCTTGCGGCAGCGCATCCAGCAACCATTCCTGCGGCAGCGCGACCTTCGGCACGTCGGCGAGCCCGGTCACCTTCAGGTATTCCTGCCGATACGTGAGCGTCATCGCCGGATCGAGGCCGACCAGCGCGACACCCGAGCGCGCCAGTGCGGCCAGTTGCGTCGCGTTGCGGATCGCCGCCTTTTCGAATGCATGAAGAAATCCCTGCACGTGCAGCGCCTTGCCGTTCGGCGCGAGCGGTGCGAGCCACACCTGAAAGCCCAGGCGCGCCGCCAGCTCGATCAGCGTCGCCAGTTGCTCGGTATCGAAATAGCGCGTGAACGTGTCCTGCACGATGACGACGCTGCGCGCGCGCTGCGCCTCGCTGAGCGCGGCGAGCGCATGCGGGTCGGCCGGCTTCACGCGCCATGCGCGGATCACGGCCGCGAGATCGAAGCGGCTCAGCAGCGGGCTATCGACCATGCCGACCTGGCGCTCGAGCAGCGTCCTCACCCAGCCGGCGCCCATCATCCCGTTGTACAGCGCGGGCACGCGCGCCATCCACGGTATCGTGAATTCGAGCGAGCCGATCAGGTAGTCGCGCAACGGCCGCAGGTAACGCTGGTGATACAGCTGGAGAAAGCGCGAGCGAAACTCGGGCACGTTGACCTTGACCGGGCACTGCCCCGCGCACGATTTGCATGCGAGGCACCCGGCCATCGCGTCGTACACCTCGTGCGAGAAATCCGCGTCGCCATCGAGGGCGTTGCGGGCGTTGCGACTGTTGCGCCAGCGCTCCGCCAGCCCGCGCAGGAACGGCTGCCGCGTGCGCGCCGCCGCGACGACGTCGACGCCGGCCTGCCCTTGCAGACGCAACCATTCGCGCATCAGCGACGCGCGCCCCTTCGGCGACTGCACGCGTTCGCGCGTCGCCTTCCACGACGGACACATCGCGTCGTCCGGATCGAAGTTGTAGCACGCGCCGTTGCCGTTGCAGTGCATCGCGGTGCCGTAGCTTTGCCACACGCGCTCGTCGATCTGCCGGTCGTGGTCGCCGCGCGTCGGCACCTCGTCGATCTTCAGCAGCCGCAGCGTAGGGTCCGGCGGCGTCGCGATCTTGCCCGGGTTGAACTGGTTGTGCGGATCGAACGCGGCCTTCAGCTGCTGCAGCGACGGATACAGCTCGCCGAAAAACGCCGGCGCATATTCGGAGCGCACGCCCTTGCCGTGCTCGCCCCATAACAGGCCACCATGGCGCTGCGTGAGCCCGGCCACCGCATCCGACACGGGCCGCACCAGCGCGGCCTGCTTCGGGTCCTTCATGTCGAGCGCCGGGCGCACGTGCAGCACGCCGGCATCGACGTGGCCGAACATCCCGTACTGCAGCCCGTGGCCGTCGAGCAGCGCGCGGAATTCGGCGATGTACGCGGCGAGGTTCTCGGGCGGCACCGCGGTGTCCTCGACGAACGGCTGCGGACGCGCCTCGCCCTGCACGTTGCCGAGCAGGCCGACCGCGCGCTTGCGCATCGCATACACGCGCTTCACCGCGTCGTCGCCGGCCGCGAGCGTATGGCCGAGACGCTCGACGCTCGTATCGGTGCGCAGATGCTCGACGAACGCACGCACGCGTGCATCGACGTCGCGTTCGTCGTCGCCGCTGAATTCGATCAGGTTGATGCCGAGCGTCGGACGCGCGTCGTCCTGCGGGAAATACTCGGCCACGCTGCTCCACACGAAGTCCTTCATCGCCAGCATCAGTACCTTCGAGTCGACCGTCTCGATCGACAGCGGCGCGAGTTCGAGCAGCGCGCGCGCATCGCGCAGCGCGTCCATGAAGCCCGCGTAGCGCACATTGACCAGCACCGAATATTTCGGAATCGGCAGCACGTTGAGCTTCGCCTCGACGACGAAGCCGAGCGACCCTTCCGCGCCGCACAGCACGCTGTTCAGGTTGAAGCGGCCGTCGGGTTCGCGCAGGTGCGCGAGGTCATAGCCGGTCAGGCAGCGATTGAGCTTCGGAAATTTCGCGTCGATCAGCGCCGCCTTGTCGTCGCTGATGCGCCGCGCGGTGCGATACACCTTGCCGACGCGGTCCTGCCGCGCGCAGCGGCGCGCCAGTTCGTCGTCGTCGAGCGCGTCGCTGTGCAGCCGTTCGCCGCCCATCAGCACGAAATCGAGTTCGAGCACGTGATCGCGCGTCTTGCCGTACGTGCAGCTGCCCTGCCCGCTCGCGTCGGTGTTGATCATCCCGCCGACGGTCGCACGGTTCGACGTCGACAGCTCCGGCGCGAAGAACAGCCCGTGCGGCTTCAACGCCGCATTGAGCTGATCCTTGACGACGCCCGCCTCGACGCGCACCCAGCGCGCTTGCGCGTTGATTTCGAGGATCCGGTTCATGTTGCGCGACAGGTCGACGACGATGCCGTCGGTCAGCGACTGCCCGTTGGTGCCGGTGCCGCCGCCGCGCGCGGTCACCGCGACGTCGCGGTGCGCGGGTTCGGCCAGCAGTCGGGCCAGCAGCTGCACGTCATCCGCATGCGCGGGGCAGATCACCGCCTGCGGCAGGCGCTGGTAGATCGAGTTGTCGGTGGCCTGCACGGTCCGGTTCGCGTGGTCCGCACGGATTTCCCCGGCGAAGCCGGCGGCCTGCAGCGCGGCGAGAAAATCGCGGTAAACGTTCGCGGACGGGCTGGCGGGACGGGGCAACGGGGCGATCGACATGGTGCAAAGGCGCAATGTGGGTGGAGCCGGCCGGTTCACGCACGCCAAAACATGATTTTTTGGCAAGTTTCCGCCCAACCGGGAATTGCAGTATCTTTCGATCTTCCGCCAGAAACAAACGAATTCTTACCCGGCGAAGCTTGCATAAAACTCATGAATTACCGTCGCCTCACCCCGTCGATGTCACTGCTGCTCGTGTTCGAGGCCGCCGCGCGGCATGAAAGCTATACGCGTGCGGCCGAAGAACTGTCGCTGAGCCAGAGCGCGATCAGCCGGCAGGTGCAGACGCTCGAGGATCAGCTCGGCGTGCCGCTGTTCCGGCGCGAGGGCCGCTCGGTCAAGCTGACCGAAGTCGGCCGCCGCTACTTCGCCGAGCTGAGCGGCGCGCTCGGGCGCATCCGCGGCGCGACGCTGCAGGCGATGTCGCACCAGGCCGGCGCCGGCACGCTGCGGCTGGCCACCCTGCCGACGTTCGGCTCGAAATGGCTGCTGCCGCACCTGCACGGCTTCTACGCCGCGCATCCGGGCGTGACCGTGCACCTTCATTCACGGATCGGCGCGATCGATTTCCTCCACGACGACCTCGACGCGGCGATCACCGTCGGCGCGGGCGACTGGCCGGGCCTGCACGCGCACCGGCTGTACAACGAATTCCTGATCGCGATCGCGCCGCCCGACACGGGCCGCGGCCGCAAGGCCGACGCGCGCACGCCGGCCTGGGCCGCAAGGCAGACGCTGCTGGGCGTGACGAGCAATCAGCAGGCCTGGGCAGAGTGGTTCTCGCACTATCGGCTCGAGCATCGCCAGATGCGGATCGGTCCGAGTTTCGAGCTGACGTCGCACCTGATCCAGGCCGTGCGCGCGGGAATGGGGATCGGGCTGGTGCCGAAGGTGCTGGTGGAGGACGAATTGAGCCGCGGCGAGCTCGTGCCGATCGGCGACGCGATTACCAGCCAGCGCAGCTATTACCTCGTCTACCCGCCGGGCAACGAAACGCTGCCGTCGCTGGTCGCGTTTCGCGAATGGCTGCTGACGTCGTGCTGACGCGCTTGCGGCGACGTGCCGGTCAGGCGCGCCACTCGCCGAGAATCTGCTCGGCAAGGTAGTCGCACGGCGGCCGCGCGGACTGCGCGCTGCGCGCGAGCACGACCTCGAGTTCGCCGAGCGACGGCAGCCCGTGGCTCTCCGACAGCTGCAACAGGTGATCGGGCACGCAGCAGCGCGCGAGCGGCGCGATCGCGAGGCCGGCCTCGACCATGCTGAGCAGCCCGAGGAAACTCGGGCTTTCGTACGACATCCGGAACGGAATCTTCCGCCGGTTCAGCGCCTTGATCGCATGGTCGCGCGCCGTGCTGCCATGCGAGAACAGCGCAACCGGCAGCGGCCGCTCTTCCCACACGTTCCGTTTCGGCGATCCCGTCCAGACGATCGGCTCGAGCCGGATCAGCTCGCCGGACACGCCCTTGACCCGGGTCAGGCACGCGAGGTCGACCGTGTTGTCCTTCAGCATCGGCACGAGCGCGCTGCTCGGCTGGCCGATCACGCGCACTTCCACGCGCGGATGCATCGCGGCGAACTTCCCGAGCACCTGCGGCAGCAGCGACGAGATGTAATCGTCGGGCACGCCGATCGTCACGCGGCCGCGGATCTCCGGACGCACGACCGACGCCCACGCCTCGTCGCGCATCGCGAGCATCCGGCGGCCATAGTCGGCGAGCATCCTGCCGTCGTCGGTCGGCGTCACGTTGCGCGTGTCGCGGATGAACAGCGGCTTGCCGAGCGCGTCCTCCAGCGTCTTGATCTGCATGCTCACCGCCGACGGCGACCGGTGCACGGCCTGCGCGCCCTGCGCGAACGATCCGGATTCCGCGACGGCCACCACCATCGCGAGCACATCGAGGTCGAGCTTCTTCATGTGAATTCAGAAAAACTGATCAATCGATTCAGTTTATCCCGTTTTACTGTTCACCTCCATCGCCGGAGAATGAATTCCGTCAGCACTCACTCGACGCAGGAAGCGGAAAACATGCAAACGTCCGGATCGCTCTACGGGTTTCTCGTCATCGGCGGCATGCTCGCGGTCACGCCGGGGCCGAACATGGTCTACGTGATGTCGCGCTCGATCGCGCAAGGGCGGGCGGCGGGCCTCGTTTCGCTCGCGGGCGTGATGCTCGGCTACCTGTTCTACATGTTCGCCGCGGCGTTCGGCATCACGACGCTGTTCATGAGCGTGCCCTATGCGGGCAGCGTGCTGGGCGCGGTCGGGGCGACCTATCTGCTGTACCTCGCATGGCAGGCGGTGCGGCCCGGCGGCCGCTCGCCGTTCGAGGTGAAGACGCTGCCGAACGAGCAGCCGCTGCGGCTGCTCGCGATGGGCGCGACGACCAGCGTGCTGAACCCGAAGCTCGCGATGCTGTTCGTGTCGCTGTTGCCGCAGTTCATCGACTACGGGCATGGCAGCGTGTTCGGCCAGTCGCTGTTTCTGGGCTCGCTGCTGATCGCCGCGTTCGCGTCGGCCAACGGGCTGGTGGCGATCTGCTCGGGCAGCCTGGCGAAGTTCCTGCACGGCCGCCCGACGCTGCTGCTCGCGCAGCGCTGGGCGATGGGCGCGGTGCTCGGCGGCCTCGGCGTGGAAATGCTCGTCGAGGCGTCGAAGTCGGCGGGCATCGCGTAAGCATCGTGCCGCCGCGCGGGCCCGCACGATCGCGGGCCGCGCGCGGGCGGCGGCCCGCGTCACGCGGC